>JBBRRL010000346.1:0-3619 GCA_038200775.1 Nitrospirales bacterium | reverse complement strand
TCAGCGGACGGGAATTGCTGCCTCCGGGTACTGCCTCCGAAGAAATTGGAGGCTTTGTCGACGGTGAGGAAGTATCGAACCAAGTCAGCAGCTGGAAATTGGTGAGCGCAAATGATCGCACTCTTGCCCAGGGAGAAATACAGCTTGATGTCGCCATGCGCCATGGCAGTTTACAGGCGACCAAGAGTTATGTCGTATATCCGGGATCATCGATCATCCGGGAATGGGTTCAATTCAAGAACGTGGGGATAAAATCGCTGCGAGTCAGCGAGCCGCGATTTCTCAGCTTCACGGCGAAGCTCGGCACAAGAGAGCTCCAAAAGCTCCACTGGATGACGGGGGGAGAAAATCGGCCAGGGAGTTGGACCTTAAGAACGGAGGAGTTGAAGCCGGGAGTGCAACGAGAGTTTGATTCCTACGATCCTTTCAACGGATCAGCGAAGGGCAATTTTGTCGGGGACGGCGTGATTGCCAGAGTCCTGCGCAATGACGAGCAAATTTGGCCGCTGAAAAACTGGTTGCACAAGAAGTGGGAATACGTGCCAAATGCCTACTCAAAAATACCTATCGATGCTGAGGTGGAGGTGGCGGCCGGAGACCGCTTGGTGTTCCTCGTAAATCGATTCGGTACCACGGGCTCCGATCTCACCACTTTTGACCCCACCATCGTTTACCCCAACGGCGAGGGCCACAGAGCTTCGGAAGAGTTCAGCGATCAGCAGGGCAAGAATGGCTGGCGGTACCAATTTACGGAGGCAGGCAGGATCAGCAATCCCGATCTTGCTCGCTTCTATGAGTCGCGACCCACCACGCACCAATCGGATCCCTCTATCCAACTAGCCGACTTGGTGTACGACGATGCAACCAAGCACTGGCGGAGGCCCGGCGGCAATGCCGCTGAGGTGCTAGCTGTGGCCCGTGGTGAGATGACCCCTGCTCTCCAGCACGATGCCGCGCTCGTCTGGATCGCTCCCAAGGCGGGCAGAGTTCGAATTACCGCTACTCTGAGCAATATCGGCAACACTGCGAGCCCCGGGGCGGGGCGCAGCTACCGGGAAGGTAGCAACGCCTATGCACCTTGGGCCGCAATTGCGAGCGACGAAGATGGCGAAGGATTATTCATTGGTTGGGACTACTTCGGCCATTGGGCTTCTACATGGACACAGAAGCCGGATGGTTCTGTGGCCGTGAGGTTCAGGGTAGCGGGCCACAATCAGAACTTGAAATCCGGCGAGTCGCTGACCACGCCCATGGCTTTTGCCGGACTTTTCCATGGAGACCTGGATGAAGCTGGCAACGAGGTTCTGGACTGGCAGTATCGTTACTTGTGGGATTACACCCGCGAGGGATGGTTCGGCGCGATTCGCCAGGCGGGCTGGTGGTGGAAGGGTACCGGATGGCCGGATCCGCGAAACACAAGGTGGATTGGCCAGGGTCCTTTAACCCTTACCATTTTAAATGCAGACAGCGATTCGCTCTACCGCAAGATCTTCCGCCTGGCGGACTACATAAGTGAGACCGGCGCCGATGTTTACCATCGTGATTGTTGCTGGTGGGATTCCGCTGGTGAGTGGCGGGGGCCAGACTTCAGGACAACCGGAGTTTATTTGCGGAAGCACAGTATTGGTCAAGCTCATCTACTCCCCAATTTACATGGTGGATCCCAAATCCGAGCTAGCCCGCAGCCATCCTGGCTGGGTCATCAACAGCACGTTGGACATGTCAAAGCCCGAGGTCGTCGAACACCTTTCTCATGCACTCGACCAGTTCCACCAACGCTATGGAAAATTCGAGTGGCGAACTGACGGTGTTCCGACGGCGTACGCCGGAGACGACACACCTTTGCTGGGGCAGGACCAGGGTTTTCGGCAACTGCTCCGCAATTTTCTCGATCAACATCCTGAGGATGCCTTCCAGGCGTGCAATGGCGGAGGGAACGAAGCCGGTTACGACTACGCCCGTTACTCTTCCTCGATTTCCTTTACTGATGGCGCGGTGGGGATTCTGGGGAACTATTGGGCATCTCTATTTCTGCCCCCCGACAAGACTGGCGCTAATGGAGACTTCTATGAAGTAGATAAATTCGACAAAGCGACATACCGCGGCCTGCTTACCATGGCTTTCGATAACGCGGGGGATACCTGGGACGCGCAGAAAATTGAAGGAATGCGACAGCTTATTGAGACTTACCACTTCCTCAGTAATGAAGGTGTTGCCGGACGCTGGGCACATGTATACCGTCCGCTGGTTACCGGCGACGACCCAACGATTTATTTCGAACGCCTCAGCCGCGACGGAAAGCGCGGAATCGTTATTCCCAAGCGTCCCGCCCCCGGCCCGGTCACGATCAAGCCCAAGGGTTTGCAGCCCGGCCAGTCTTATCTCGTCTCCTATCAGGAATCTTCAGAAAGTGAAACCCGTACGGGTTCGGATTTGATGAAGAATGGAATCAGGTTGGAGAGCATGCTCCCCGGCGAACTGCTCTATCTGAATCTCCCCTATCATCCCGGAAATAGACGCGATACACTCCCGCCTTCCGCCCCCGGCAACGTACGGAAAACCGTGGCCACAAACATGAGCTATCCAGGCGTAGAGCTCACCTGGCAGCCGGGTCATGATGATCATTGGGTGTCCTACTACGAAGTGCTTCGTGACTCTGTGATCGTGGACAAAGTAGCGAAGGGCGCCTATTACTTCGATCACTCCGCAGGCGCCGATCTCTCCGCCCACTACGAGGTGCGAACGGTTGACGAGGCAGGGCTACGCTCAGGGCTGGTTGTAGCGGAAGGGTCCGGCGGAAAGCGCGTGCTGGTGACCGACGATGCAGAAGATTCGCGCATCAGTTTCACAGGCAGTTGGCAGCGGCAAACGAATCTCCAGCCTGCCTATCTCGGCACGATCAGCAGGAGCAATGAGAAAGGGGCAACCTCTGAAGTTGAATTCGAGGGAACGAAGTTCACCTGGTATACCAAGCTGGGTGACGACGGCGGAAAGGCGGGAATTTCGATCGACGGCGGCCCCGATTTAGCGGTCAACACCTATTCCGCCGACGATATCTGGGGAGTCGGAATCTTCAGCAAGACGTTCCCATCTGCCGGCAAGCACAAAGTGAAGATCTCAGTTTTGGGCCAGCCGCCAGAGGCTTTCGGCACCGGCACATTCGTGTACCTCGATGGCATCCAGGTCGAGCCCTGATGAAGCGGTCTGGTTTTTTTAGGAAAATGAAATGAAGACTCTCTTGCTAGTAGTGGCGCAAGTGTTGCTTTTGATTCTCAATCCGGCGTTAGTGGAGGGTATTTCGGGAACACCGGAGGAGATGTCGGATGCCAACCGCTGGGCCGACGCCAAGTTTGAAGGGAGAGTGGAGTCAAAAACCGAAGATGGATACCTGATGGTGTATCTGAAGTCAGGTCAGCTCGAGAAGAATGAAGTTTCGGTCAGAAGAAACGGCATCTACGCGACTGGGAGGCGTCCTCTGTGCATCCTGGACAAAAAATATCGACGAGGCTTGTACTTTTCATCTGAAGGCCGGGTCGTCGTCCACTTGCCAGCACCAGGAAAGAGTTTTGAGGCAATCGTTGGCGTTGACAGCAACCGTAACGGAGCTTTTTATTCGAGC
>JBBRRL010000345.1:0-3633 GCA_038200775.1 Nitrospirales bacterium | reverse complement strand
GGGGTTGTTGTGTTTGCAAGGGTTGGGTGAGTTTTCGGGCGGTGCTTCGGTCGCATCCTAAACGGTCTTCCCCTTTGATCAAGTGTTTATCGGCTCGGATGGGCTGTGGCGATTGGCCAGGGGGCGTCCCGATGTCGAAGGGGGCACAGTTGCTAGAGCCAGAGGGCGTGGGTGCGCCAGGAGGCGGGCATTCCCATCTCGGCGAGGGGGATTTCGGGATACTCATCGAACAGGGTAAACAGACGGGCCTTCCACTGGGTGGTGGAACTGACCTTGCCCAGCCAGTGGTGGCACACGGTCAGCAACAGTCCGACGCGGTCATTGGCAAAATTGGGTGCCGTGTGCCATTTTGGATTCTTGTTCTTGCCGGGCACGGAGGGTTTCACCCCAAAGACCCGGTTCCAGACACGGGCATGATGGGCACAGGTGTTCCGCAGGGTGAAGAGCGCCTTGGTCCAGGAGAGAAGCTGCTGGTCAGGAAAGCTGAAATCCGCCGCCACCTGCTTCAGCACCTGGGCATCCACGCCGTAGGCCAGTTGGAGGGCGGTCTCGCAGGTCATGAGTTCGCAGGCCATCCAGAGGGGCAGGTATTCATGCTGGTCGCCGTACCGGTTCGCGAAATGCTTCACAAAGGCATCGCTGGCTCGTTTCTGTTCATTCTGCAGCTTTGCCAGCCATAGCTTGTGATCGGTTTTTTCCAGGCCTCTGAGCTTCGCTAGGGCCTTGGCGTTTCGCAGCCACTGCCTCCACCACACGCGCTTCTTGAACCCCGGAAGATTTGTCTCCTGCAGATGCCCGAACGGTCCATGCACCTGCACGAAGTGATAGACCAGCCTGGTTCGGACTGCCACCTCGATGCGTTCGATGGCATCCAACAGGATGATGCGCAGCCGGCGGTCGAAATTGTACCGCCGCCAGACCATGTCCAGGGTGGTCCCGGGCCGGAAGGTTTCATCCGGCTCGCGGAAAGGGTACAGATAGCCGCTCAAGCGGTAGTAGTTCACCACCTTCAGGCGCCCGATCAGTTCGTTACGGTCCGCCACAAGACCGCGGGCGATCAGTTGATCGGCCTGCTGTTCCAGCGTCAGCGCTCCTTTGGCGTAGATCATGCCTGTCTTCCTTCCATAAGGCCCGCAGTGTCAGGGCAAAAAAATACCCGCCGAATTACGCATGCAAGCAGAGGCGCGGCGGGTTTGATGTTCCCATTAAAACCCCAGTGTGCCGGGGTGACAAGGTGAAAATTTACATTTTCTGTGCAAAAAGGTCGCGGACGGGATCGAGTCCCAAGCAGAGGCGCGGCCGGGGGGAATGATCGGAAAAGTAGAACGGGGACCAGCGGATTTTTGACGTTGGAGGGGGTGGTGTACCCACTCCATCTCGGTGCGCTGTCGGCCCCACCTTGGCGTGGGACAATTCCTTGCCATGCCTGGCAGTCCCAGCTTTAATGGGGCATCATCCATAAGGAATTTCCGAAATGCCTCCCAAAGCTAAGCATGCCTCTGAGAAGGATTCCTCCGCCAACCTCGGCTTCGAAGCCAAGCTCTGGACCACCGCCGACAAGCTGCGCAACAACATGGAGACGGAGTACAAGCATGTCGTGCTTGGCCTCATCTTGCTCAAGTGCATCTCAGACGTCCGCCGCGCCCTCATCGAGGCCGACCTCGTGGACTGCATGGTCGCCCTCCCCGGCCAGCGCTTTTACAGCACGCAGATTCCCGTCTGCCTCTGGTTCCTCGCGAAAAACAAAGCCGCCGCCGCCAAACGCGGCTTCCGCGACCGCCGCAAACAGACCCTTCATCGATGCCCGGAGTTGAGGGAAATGTCACCCGTCGCAGGGGGAATTCGGCAACAAATGAAACGCTTCACCATGTGACTTTATGCCAAGCCACCGAATCACCGAGACCGAGTTGTTCAAGCTCCTGAAAAAGCAGGAAGTGCGCGACGGATTTGAAGCCGCCGAGGTGTCTTCCCGTATGAGTGCGGTAGCAGGGGAAGCGTGGCCGTTGCTTCAGCAGGTCTCCCGTTCCTTTCCGCTCTACACGCTTCACGACCCGGAGCATTCCTTCCGCGTCGCGGAGAATATGGCGCAGATGATTCCGAAGCGGACGCTTGCTCAACTAAACAGCCTTGAATTTTCGATTCTGCTCTACGCGGCCTATCTCCACGATTCAGGCATGGCTTCCAGCCAGGAGGAACTTTACGCGTGGTTGAAATCGAACGACTACGACGCCTTCATCGCTGCCCACGACAATTGGGCATCGGCTATTCGCCTCCACGAGCGGCAGCGGGAGAAGCCCGATAGTGATGACCCAGACGCAAAGCCGGTTGATGACTTGGTTTTGCGCCAAATCCAAGACGTCGCCTACACTGATTACCTCCGCGAAAAGCATCCTGAGCGCGGAGCACAGTTGGTGCTCGACCAGTTCGGTTCGACTGGCAAGTCCGACAACAAAATTCAGATTCAGGGAGTTAACTACGCCGAATACGTCGCGCTTGTTTGCAAATCGCATGGGGAGTCGGCCACACTTCTGAGGGGCGAAGAGTTCCGGCGAGATGCGCGTGTCGGCAGGTTTCCTGTCAACCTTCAGTATTGCGCGATCATCCTTCGCCTCGCGGATTTAGCAGACCTTGACCCGGAGCGGACTCCAAAGGTGCTCCTAGATTTCATCATGCTCGATCTGAGAATCGCCGGCGCCGACGACGGCGCTGTCCCACAGGCGAGGGCGAAGTCAGCTGAGGAATGGGCCAAGCATCGTGCAGTGCTCGGTTACAAAATTTCCCCTGACGAAATCCGCATTGAGGCAAAATGCGCACACCCAGCGATTCAACGCGGACTGAATGAATGGTCGGACTACATGGATAGCGAGCGCCGTGATTGTCGGTTGATCGTCCAAGACAATCGCGCTGAGATCGCGGACAGATATGCGCTGGATTTGAGCATGGATGTCCGAAAAGATTTCATCCGTTCCGACGGCTCGTATATCTACGCGGATTTTCAGTTTCAGTTAGATTATGACCGCATCGTCGGACTCCTGATGGGGACCGAACTATGGGGTGACCCAGCCGTCGTCTTCCGCGAGCTTCTCCAGAATGCGCTCGATGCCTGCCACCATCGCAAAGCAATGTGCGAACGCCTTGGAATTCCTTACACGCCAGTCATTCGCTTTGCGACGCAACACCGCTGTACTGGAGGGACGGATGAGGCTCTTCTGACCTGTGAAGACAATGGAGCGGGAATGGATCAGCATATCGTTGAGAACTTCCTCATGCGCATCGGCCGCTCCTATTACCAGTCGCCCGAATTCCGCCAACAAAACCTCGACTTCAATCCAATAGGTCAATTCGGGCTTGGGGTGATGTCCTATTTCATGCTCGCTGACTCGCTACGCATTGACACTCAAAAGTTCGAAGGACACGCGAAAAAGAAGGAGAGTTTGTCGGTTGAGGTAAACTCTGCCGGTCGTTACGTAGTTCTTCGACCGAAGAAACAGGCACGCGAAGGCACGATGGTAACGCTCTCCATGGACATGCGCTCTAGACGGCACCGCTGGCGAGATGAAAAGTTTGGAGACTTTCATCACCCAATGATGATGTTCGAAATGGCCTCAGAGGTCTTGCGGACCCTTGCAGTTC
>JBBRRL010000344.1:0-3647 GCA_038200775.1 Nitrospirales bacterium | reverse complement strand
TACCACTCGCCACCAGGAAGCCCGTGGAGGCATTGTAACCCATTTGGAGGATTTCTATGCGATCGTTGTGAAGCACCGGTATGGGACGGTTGAGAAGGCCATTAACGTTCGGCAGCAAATCCCGAGCGACATCACATGCTAGAATCGCCTTTGCGTCAGACTCACCAAGGACAGCTTTCTTGCCGTTCTGTTTGCCAAACACGGCGTATTTTTCAAACTCAGACCGGGCTTGGACGGCATCAAGCGGAATGAGGATCGGCAGCGCGTTTTGGCTCTGCTGGTGGGATTTCACGACCAGCCCCTTGCTATAGAACAAGGCTTGTTGAGCCCCGATGAGTTTAAACAACTCGGTGGCTGTGTCGCGGATTTGAACCTCACCGTCAGGCAGCATCACTACGGGCTTTTGTGATACGCCAAGTTGAGTACCGAGCCGTTGGAGTTGTTTGATTTGTTCGCTCATGGAAACTGTTGGATGATGGGTTGTGCGCAAGGTGACGGGTTCAGGTAGAGGAGTTCTTGAATCCTTGTGCCGCGATAGGCTCCGGGCAGTCGTGTAAGGCGTACAGCCGTCATGGCAGCTTCATCAGCGCCTAATGCGACGAGGACGGGTTTCATCTGATCGCGCATTGTGTCCCACTCGTGTTTTGAGGCGGCATCCACACGAACAAGGGCATGGATGGATTTTCCGCCTGAGCTGTAGATGGCCGAAATTTGAAGAGGAAGCTGGACCAGGGCTGACATCCACTGAGCCTGGTCTGCTACGTCGCTCTCCAGGACCAGGTAGCGGAACGCAGTGACGGATTCCTCGCTACGCCTTGATGGCTTGTTTTCCTGTCGTGGGTTAGGGTATTCCTTGCCGTCCACCGGATTCGCGAGGAACCACACCCCATCGGCAGTGAACTTCGGGAGTGTTTTGTTCTCTGCGCCCACCTCAAATAGATGATCGCCTTGGCAGTACAAATCCGTGAACACCAGGACCTTCTCCCCGGGTTCGTAAAGGTGCGCCAGAAACGATGCGCTGGTGAGGTCCCTCAGAGGTACAGGGGAGCGAGACTGGAGCCACTCTGCGTCAATCCCTGGGGCTTTTTCTGCGAATGACTTTAAAGCACCCGGATCAAAAGTGGGCTTCGGCTGCTTGATTGTGACTACCGCCGTGCTATCCGACTTGCCAGCGTGCTCGTAAGCCCGTTGCAGCTGACTTTGAATCTTGGACGTGGACATTGTGCCGCCGGAGGCCTGGATGCGCCTGGAAACGTCGTCATGTGCCGCCTGTGGGTCAATGCCGAGACTACCAGCGCGAAGGAAGGCATTGAACGTGTGCTGGTCGCGATTTCCGGGAGCCCAGCTGAGTGTGTTGAGGTACTCGGTCCATTGTTCTGCGGCCCCGATATCGGACCCAGCAAAGACCTTGGAGGGTGGAATGATCATGGAGAAATAATGGGCCACCCCACGTATGTGGAGCATAGAGTGGCTTTTTTAATGGTGGGATTCAGAGGCACAAGCCGCCCCACGCCTCTGATGACATGAGGCGGCTGTGCTGTTTTTAGAGGGGGAGGGGGATCAAGGCCGCAGGTACACCAGCCTTTGCTTCAACAGAGGACATGGCATTTTGGCGGGCTCTGTGATTTTGGATCGATGGGGCGCTATCTCTAAAAGAGCCGCGCTAAGAGCCTTACGCTGTCTATTCCAAGCTGACTCGGTAGCCGCTTCAACCCGGAACAAGATCTCCGTTTGGTGTTCCCCCACGGAAATCACAGCAGAGACTGGCCAGCGTCCTTCCACGATGTCGGGGAAGATACGCCTGATATCTGCTGTGTCGAACATCATGGCCGCGTACTTCCAACGGATGCAATATTCTTGTGGCCGTAACGTGGTGTGTATGGGGGCCGCACCCAATCGGGTCCGGTCGATCACATTTGGCCAGAATACGTCTTTGCATGGAACCAGGGAGCGAGATGCCTCGGACTCCCACATTACGTAGCAATTAGTTGGATCTCCGACCAGAACCCACTCATCAGGGGCGAAGAGCGCCGCCAGATAATCTGAAGGGGAAACGTTAAATGGCCTGACTGGCGAGCGGGAGAAGAGAGGAAAGAAGCTGCTCATGAGCCGGTGTTCGGTGTCCGTCTCGATGAATCGCTCTATGGCCAAGGTCGTCTCGAAATCCACCACCTCGGGAAGAAATTGGATGTGGTAGTGTTCAAAACATGCGGTGGTCATTTCGAGGATTGTTGCCTTCGGAAGTGTCATGAAAGGACTTCCAGGGCGCACGTACCCAAGCGGGGCATCGTTGAGTTCTTCGGCGGATGTTTGTGTGGGGTCTGATAGAATCATAACAATTTGTCATTCTGTGAGTAGTGAGCACAGGCCACCACACGTATGTGAAGCATGAGGTGGCCCGGTTGATGTTGCGCTTAGCGCGGAAGCAGGATCAGATTGCGGTAGCCCTTATAGCGGGAACCATTGCGGATCAGGTCGGACGCTTTCGATGCACCAAGCTTGTGAAGCATGATGTCTGGCAGTCGCGAATAGAGGACATGTGACGAGACCGGTTCCCATCCGCGCTCCTTGCAGAACAGGGAGTAGGCGTGGATGACCTCCTCGTTGGTCATGTCCTGGCCTTCGTGGTACGCCAGTTTCGACGACACAAAGACATCCAGACTTTTGGACGCCAGCACCATATTCGCGACACGCTGTTGTTGAGCAGTGCTGAGGCGGATGTCGCCATGGGCTCGCACCTCCTTCAGGTAAGCCATGCCACCGTCACAGAGCCAGCGGAAGATGCCTGGACCTTCCTCCTCCAGCAAAGCGTCGGCGTAATTCGCCTTGGGCTTTTTGAGCTTGTCGCCTACGAAGTCGAGGATTATGAGTCGTTGTGCCCAGGCGGATTCGTCACCTTCAAGTCCAATGCGCAGCTCGCCGTTGGCTGTGATAACCACGAAGAAGTTGCCGTGAAGCTGGGCTTTGCCACCGCCCTTGATCTCCGCCTCCGTACCATCGCCGCCCACGAGATGCTTGAGGGATTTAGCCCCCTGGCTCTGGAAGAAGTTTGCCGGCACGTCTTTGGCAGACAGCTGCCGCTTGTTAAGGAAAAACGACTTTTCAAACCGTGACCCCAAAAGGCCTGCACGAAGATCGGCCACCATTTCAGACCCAAGGATTGTCTCCTGGATTTTGAGGATGGTGCTTTTGCTGGTGCCAGTGGGCCCGCGCTTCAAGAGCATACGCCGCGTGGCGTTCCGTCCTGTTAAGGGGGCCCCGAGGTACATTTGAAGCACCCGGCGGTCATGGGGATCCGGAAGGACCCTTTTCAGCATGGCCTGGAACTTAGGACAACTTGCGTCTTTGTGATACTCAAACGGAATGAAATATCGGAAGCTGTACTTTGGGCTGTACGGCAAGACCGAGATCTTACGTGAACTAATGCGAACGACGCCGTTTCCGCCGGGCAGATACCCTGCATTGTCAACGGGTTGGATAGGATCAATCGACTTTGCAATCTCCAACACTGAGGCCAGTTTTGCATCGGTGATATTGAGCTGTTCCAAAGAGACACCAACCTCCTCGGTCAAATCCAGAATGTGGGCTCCCAGCAGCTCCTTTGCTCTGTGAGCGGGCATGGGCCTGAAAATGTGATTTCGCTTATC
>JBBRRL010000343.1:0-3659 GCA_038200775.1 Nitrospirales bacterium | reverse complement strand
TGAGGGTGATAGAGGAGGGTAAATGGCACCTGGGCATTGGCCGCTTTAAAGGAGACCAAACCTGTTCGTGGGTCAACGCCTTCTTAGGGTCAAAGGATTTTTCACGCCCGTCGGCAAAAATGACAAGGGCTCGGTCCTCTTGGAACTCCAAGGCTTCCTTGACTAAGTCCCGTACTTTCAACGAGAGCGAAACCTTGTCCCGCTCGGCCCACCGCCTGAGTCCTTCATACAGTGGTTCTTTCAATACGACGTTGACTCGTGGATGTTTTGTAGGCATATTTCTGCACCTTAGCAAGTTCGGAATGGTGCCGGAGTTTCTTAGCTATAACGGCGTCTCTTCGCGAGACGGCCGCGTGCCGTTGGGGTCGGCTTGAGATTGATTTATCTTTGTTCCGAGCCGTTTTTCTCAGGTTCCAGGAGCTTGGAGCCTTTTCGAAAGACGGTATAGATCGCATGCGATGGGCACGCGTCGAGGCAGAGACGGCAGCTCTCGACACAACGCGAAGAATCAAACTTATAAGGGGGTGTCGAAAGCCATGCCCCTGTCGGGCAGACCGGGATACAGACGGCGTTGTGGGTGCAACGGTTCGGGTGACGGACAAGGTGGTCTCTCTGCACCATCATGGGCGTGACTCCTTCAAACAGTGCCTGAGAAAAAAGCTCGAATATATCCTTGGCGGGAACTGTCATGCCTTTGCCTGGGCGGCGGGGACAGGTAGAGGAATCAAATCTCTCGGCGGCGGTCGATGGCCAGGCATGATTAAGCGGTCTACAATTTTGCCGGCGATGACATGGCCGACCAGGATCTCAGTAATGTCGGCCTCCGTTCCGGCCCAGTACCAGACGCCTTCAGGATACACGACAATACTCGGGCCGTACTCGCAATGATCCAGGCACCCAGCCTTATTGGCGCGAACGATGCCTTTAAGCCCCAGTCGTTCTACTTCCTTTTTCATGAACTCTTGAAGGCGCACTGAACCGTTATCGGCGCAAGACCCTCGCGGGTCGCCCTTGGGACGCTGGTTGATGCACATGAAGATATGACGGCTGAAGTCGGGCATATCAGGTTGAGCTCGTCCGAGGGGTCTCCATCAAACGAGTCAGATCTGATACTTCATCAGAGGTGAGCAATCGTTGGGTCAAAGTGGCCCCCGACAGCAGTGCAGCAATCTCTTTCAAGCGAAGCCTTGCGCGTTGCATTTGCTCGCTCTGGCCGAGGGTCGAAGTATCCCCTTTTTCGAGTTTGCGAAGTTCCTGCTCAATGTCTCGAAAGTCCCGTTGCAGATTTTTTTCCACTGAACAGGCATCGCAATACCACTTCGGGCTCACATCGGCGTTCGGCGAAAGCCGGTCATACACCCGGCCGAAGAAGTCCCGTCCAAGTGAGAGTTTCATGATTGAGACGCCCGAGGCCCCGCAGGCGTCACATTTACCGCTGTATGGAGAGGTATCCTTGAGCAAAGCACTAGAGCATACACGAAAAAATCGAAGGCTGTCCATTGTACTTTGGCGCCTGATCAACCCAGGGGAGAAGCAGTTTGTCTTGGCAAACTGCAGGGCGGGCGGGTGTAAGATATCGTATGTACCGAAGCATCTACACGGCAACGGCGATCATCAGTGTGATGTTCTCTTTTCCGGCCCACGCACTAGAACTGGATGCTGACGCCGAGGTCAAACGGCTGGAGGCGGGTCTTGCACGGCTGTGCGGCGTATGGGATTGGACTGTACACTCCCATACACGAAATCATCGCGAGGCGAAGTCAAAGATCGTGCTGCCCTCGGCAGACTCCGACGGCGATACGGGGCCCTCGCCGGCTGAAATCCGTATCTACGGCGACGCCGTCTATTTTCGTTGGGTCTTCCCGCGTGGGGACCAAGAAGACAGCATGTTACTGACCGACAGTAAGCGATTGGAGGGGACATTCCGGACCTCATCCGGGGAAGTGGGCGCTGTGCACGGGAAACGTCTTTCCTCGTGCCAAGTCCCAAAGCCCGGAGACGTTTTGCCTTGACCAATGGCTTGGTACACTTTATTCTCAGTCTTCAACCCTGGATCGGGGCGTAGCGCAGCCTGGTAGCGCACTGCGTTCGGGACGCAGGGGTCGGAGGTTCAAATCCTCTCGCCCCGACCAATCAAAACGCCGCTCAGCCGAGACTTCGCGGCTACTGCGGCCGCGGGCGCTATATCATTCTGGGAGGTTTGAAGCCGGCGAGCGCCGACCGAATAGAGAGGAAAAGGCAATGCCGACCCGGCAGCGCCTCGGCCGGCAAGCGTTAACGTCACCTTCGTACCTCAACGAAAACACTATTCCATCGGCAGTGTGCATTTTTCTCGACACGGCCCACCAGATCAGCAACATCATGCATAACAACTTCTGTTTTGCCGGCTGGGCAGTTATAATTTGTCATCATGAAGCCGGCCGAATCACCAGAGCTTATTGTTGCGCAAGTGGTTGTGTCAGGGAAAGTGCAGGGAGTGTGTTATCGCGCCTTCACCCAAAGCGTGGCATTCGGCTTAGGGCTTGGCGGCTGGGTGCGAAATCTTCCCGACGGGGGCGTCCAAGCCGAGATAGAAGGCCCGCGCGAGAAGGTAGAGAAACTTCTCGATCAACTCCGAATCGGACCGCCACGTGCCATCGTGACCGAGTTGAATGTCAATTGGAAGTCGGCGGCTGGGCATGCCGGTTTCGTGATCCGCGATTAATCGGCGATTTCCCGTCGCGGTTGACAGGCTTTCGGACTTTCCTATAATTTGCGTTCCTATGGAATATAAAAAATTCATTCGCGAGGTCCCTGATTACCCGAAACCCGGCATTCTCTTTTACGACATCACTACCTTGCTGAAGGATCGCTTTGCTTTTCGAAGCGTGATTGATGAGCTGAAGGCCACGTATCAAGACAAAAATATCGCCAAGGTGGTTGGTATAGAATCCCGCGGCTTCATCATCGGCGGCCCCCTGGCGCATCAACTTGGCGCGGGTTTCGTGCCTGTTCGTCGCCCTGGCAAACTGCCGGCGGATAGCTTTGAAGTCAAATACAATCTGGAGTATGGATCGAACTCGCTCGCCATTCATAGAGACGCAATCACAATCGGCGAGCGAGTGCTGATTGTGGATGACCTGCTGGCGACAGGTGGCACCGCCGCCGCGACCGTGAATCTTGTCAGACAGCTTGGCGGAGAGATCGTAGGCGCAGCGTTTCTCGTCGAGTTACGTGAATTGAAGGGCAGAGAACAATTGAATGGCTACTCTGTCCACGCCCTAGTTGAGTATTAGTCATGCCAAAATTGCACATCTCTTCTGGAGGAGTCGTGTTTCGCGCCATAAGAAGCGCCGTGTCAGGTCGTATTCCGGCCGAAGAGCCTGTGCTAGCAGGCGCTGCTTCTGAAACAGCCCACGTCGCACAGGACACCAGCGGATCCTCTGGAGAAAACGCCCCTACCGCCGAAAACGCGTCCGGCTCGGCAGGCTCGGAGCCGGCGGGTATTAAGGCGCCTGGGGTGGGCGGGTGCTATGAAGTGGCATTAATACGTGTGATGCGCGCCGGTGGAGAATCAGCGTGGGCCCTCCCAAAGGGCTGGGTAGAACAGGGGGAAGAGCCGGAACAGACGGCTATTCGGGAAGTCCGCGAGGAAACGGGCTTAAACACGCGGGTCCTTC
>JBBRRL010000342.1:0-3670 GCA_038200775.1 Nitrospirales bacterium | reverse complement strand
GGGCTTCCCGGAGGGTATTTCGGGAGAGGATTTGCTACGGCTTGGTCGTCAGCAGGCCGAGCGCTATGGGACTGAATTTGCGCATGATGAAATTGTCGCGCTAGAATACGACGCTCAAGGATTCACCCTTCAAGGACAAGATGGCCGTTATTACACTCGTCGCCTGCTGTTGGCAACGGGGCTCACCCATATGCCTCCTGAAATCCCTGAAGTTCGGACGTGTCTTGGTCGTAGCTTATTTTTCTGCAAGGATTGCGATGGATACCGTGTTCAAGGTGGACGTATTGGAATCGTCGGCCGTAACAACGAAGCCGTAAAGTACGCCCTCGCCATGTTGTTCTACTCACCTACTGTGGTCATCTTCACAAACGGTCAACAAATAATATGGGACAAAGCCCATGCCGCCTGGGTTGAGGAATACAAAATTCCAGTTAACGACGAACCTGTGACCGAGGTCGACCACAAAGACGGCGAAATACACTCAGTGAGCCTGAAGAATGAACGCCGGATAGCCATCGATTATTTGTTTGCAACGAGAGGCGACCTTTCCCACAGTCATCTTGCGCGCTCCGGCGGGGCCAAGCTCAATGCGCAAGGAGAAATCGAAGTTGATGAAGACATGCGCACTAGCGTGGCCGGGATGTACGCCGCCGGATGTGTCACTCCTGCAAACTGCCAGATGATTATCGCGGCCGGTCAAGGCGCGACTGCCGCTCAGGCCATTATTCGTGATCTCCTGGAGGAGGATTTGCGCACACACTCATTACGTAGATACCGCGAGATACAGATGCAATACGCCCGAACGGAACCAGAAGTCCTCGAATAAGTATCCGGGGATATCTCACCTCGCCAAAGGCGACCCGAGTCGTAGGACACAGGCGTCGGTTTACAAATGAACTAATGAGCCGTTGGTGGCGCCGCTGAGACAGGCTCGGAGGGCTGTTGAATGGGCTCGGATGGCTTTCCACTCTTGCTGATTTTCGCCCAATCGTCATAGGTCAATCGAAGTACCTCTATGGTGTGCTTGATCTGAAGTTGTTGCGGCTCGGAAAGGGTCGCGCCATGATGTAGCAGTTGAATGACTTGGTCGCTTGCAGCCTCAAAGACCGAGAAAACGTCCTGGTCCTCCATAGGTCTCCTTCCTCGCTTTGCGAGTGCGCCCGTTAACTCGTTCTTTATTCCGTCTATCACATCAGATCTCCACCCGATTACAAGGACGCCAGAGCGCGAGAATCAGACGGCTCTGGCATAGTCATTTAGCGACGACGAGTAACGGCGAGTATAATGACCACGATCAATAGCAATCCAATTCCGCCGCTCGGTAAATATCCCCACGAACCGCTGTAGGGCCACGTCGGTAGCGCGCCAAGGAGCAAGACAACAAGGACAACTAATAAGACGGTATGCATCGTGTTCCTTTCAGCGGCCCAGGCGTCCTGCTGCCCCGTCTGATAGTTCTCGATTGCCGTGATACAACTTACTCTCTGATACCGGCTAGTCAGCCAATATCAGAAGCGTATTACCTGCACAAGAATTCCGGTGCGTGTGGTCGTCTTGGTCTTCGCCATGATGTGCTTAATGTGTTCCTTGATCGTCTGCTCGGTCACACCCAGATCAGCCGCGATTTCTTTATTTGTCCAGCCTTTGAGTAGATCGTGAACGACCATGATTTCTCGGTCCGTAAGACGAAATGCATCTTTGAGGTATTCGGCAGTGGGTCCTGGACGACGGCCGATTTCTTCGACGGTGATCAGAACTCTGGACTGCTCCAACCCGTGCCGATCAGGCAAGCCCAAACCGGACAGCAATAGCTGACGTCCCGAAGTGTCGATTATCCGTTTTATACGAAACTGCTCCCAGTCCTTCGCATCGGTCCGCACAAGTAATAACTTATTGATCTCCGCACAGACTTCCTGAATCGCAAGTGGCAGCATCTTCGGCGATGTATCACCATTCTTGTCCAGCGCACCGCAGAGTTCCCAAACTCGCCTGTCTTTGTACAGCAGATGACCCGAGGTGCTTAAAATAAGTATGCCCGGACCGACTCGCCGCTCTGCAATGCTTTCCGTGTGAGCCGTGGACGCTTGATCGTCTTGAACCTCCCTAGCATCAGGGTGTTCTGCCGACAGGTGTCCTCGAGCGTCTTTTCGGGTGCTGACTGAAATTACACTGGACATGCAATCCCTCCTGATCTTTCACCAATTATCCCAACGATCTTCACTGCAAGTGAAGTATGCGTGAGACCAATTAGCAGTAAACACCCTGCATCGCCAATAGACAAATTAGAAAGGCGAGAAATGGAAATGTCGCGAGCAGAGTTTAAGGGGTCCGAGCAGCGCTCATAGACGCAGGACTTGGACAAGAATCCCGGTGCGTGTGGTGGTCTTCGTTTTGGCCATGATGTGCTTAATATGCTCTTTGACCGTCTGCTCCGTCACCCCGAGTTCATGTGCGATTTCCTTGTTCGTCCAGCCTTTCAGAAGATTCTGGACGACGGTCACTTCTCGCTCGGTCAAATGAAAGATATCTCTGACCTGTTCAATGACAGCGCCTCGGCGGCGGCCGATCTCCTCCATCGTAATAAGGATTCTTGATTGTTGAAGACCATGCCTGTCAGGAATCCCAAGCCCGCACAATAAGATAGGTCGATCCGGGTCACCGATGACACGTTTGATCCGAATCTGCTCCCAGTCTTTGGCATCGGTCCAAATCTGAAGCAGTTTGGTGACCTCCTCGCAGAGTTCCATAACCTGCGTCGGAATCACCGTATTAACCCGAGTGTCAGTGCGATTGTTGATTTCTGCGCACAATTCCCACGCCCGACGATCCTTATAGAGGAGTTGCGTCGAGCAGGTAAGAATCAAAATTCCAGGACCCAGCCGCCTCCCCACAATGCTTTGAGTGAAGTCATTTAAGGATGTATCGGTCAGAGACTTCTTGCCGTCACTATCGTTTAGCAGACCGTCTGCTTCCCGGTTTTTTTCGAGTTTATTGAGTGTCAAAGAGATCACACCGGCCATAATTCGGCCCTCCGTCGCGCAACATCATTGGGTACACCTAAATGAGATCACCTATATACAGGCACCTGCGCACTAAGAACACCCTACATCCGTAGGGCTTTAAACCTCAAATGCAGCGCTCGAAGCCGCAAGCATGCATTATCAATCGGTTCCAGTTCCCGAGGCTGCTCAGTTGAGACGCGAACATGCCTGTCATGGGCAGAACGGTATAACAATGGGTTGCGTAGACATAAACGGGGGCCATTCCGGAGGCTGCCAAGTTACGAAGTCCGGATTGCCGAGCCTCGCATGATTGCAACGGTGAAAAGTCGCATCGACATCAGATCTACAGGTGCACCGGGATGGTTTGAATTCAGCTTCGTTCGTCCGGCGCGAAAAGCGCTCGGGCTTTGAAGATTCGAAACAGGTAATAGAGCGCCGGGAGCAGCATGACGGCCCCGAGGAGGTTAGCAAGAATTAACAACTGGAGCGTGAAAGCTGAAGCCGCGGCATTGACAATGGTAATTTCCGGCACCACAAGAAATGGGAATTGCGCAAAGGCCCAGCCCCACAAGATCAGACTGGCCTCCGCCGCCGCGCAGATGCGTGCAAGGGCATAT
The DNA here is from genome assembly GCA_038200775.1 of Nitrospirales bacterium. Lineage (GTDB taxonomy): Bacteria > Nitrospirota > Nitrospiria > Nitrospirales > NS-4 > NS-11. Next base: position 51 of record JBBRRL010000342.1, on the reverse strand, counting down.
CGGCGAATCCACAAGGCAAGGGCGGTAGCTATTCCAGCAGCGATGGTCGCC
>JBBRRL010000341.1:0-3708 GCA_038200775.1 Nitrospirales bacterium | reverse complement strand
CCCGACCCGAAAGATATGCGGGGCTCACCCCTCTACGTCTTTGACCCGGCGACACAAGAGATCTCAACCGAGCCTCTGGCGGAATTTCTGGACCTTCTTCCAACAAGACTGATCCAGTTTCGCGTTTTCGCACAGAATCATGATACCGATAGAGAGTTAGCCCGGGCCGCCTGTGCCGTCCTCAACAAGGTCCCCTCCGGAAGCATCTCCACCAACGTATAGCTAAGGGGACTGGCTACTTTTCTGACCCTCCAAGATTCATGACCTACAGAAAAGTTGCCTGTCCCTTTCTCAATACACGGAGAGAAGGGAGAACTTTACTTCTGTTTCTTAGGGGGATGGGTATAGATATAAAAAGCCAAAATGAATACGGCTTGCCATTGTGATCAAACCCCACGATACACCCAAAGCACTGACCTGCTGTCGACCGGTCATCCTGATGAGACAGTCAAGATCCACCTCCAAAGAAGAGAAACCAAATTACGGAGTGCTATCGATCTGCAGCTTGGTGAGCGAGAAGGGATTGACGCGTGCACCGTTTAGCCATACGCCCCAGTGGAGATGCGGACCCGTGGCACGACCGCTCTTTCCGACGGTTCCAATGATGTCCCCGCGCTGTATCTTGTCACCCCCCTTCACTGTGGCCGTGTGCAGATGCGAATACATGGTGTAGAGCCCGAGTCCGTGATCCAGAATCACGCTCATGCCGCTAAAAAAATGGTCGTCCACCAACCTGACTGTTGCGGTATTCGTCGCCTTGATGGGAGTCCCCAATGGGGCCGCAATGTCTTCACCGGTATGCTGATTGCGGGGCTGGCCGTTTAAGATCCTCCGGCTGCCGAACGCTCCGGTCCCCACGCCGTCGACGGGCACCATGAAGCCCTTTGTCCAGAGCCGTTCGGGATTGGAATGCGCGAAGACCGTCTTTACCGTTTCCCTCTCCGCAGCGATTCGCTTCAATGCAGGAGCGTCGGGATCAACCTGTGCTTTCGGCAGCGTCAGGCGTTGTTCGCGAAAATTCTCAGGGACAACATTGATGGGGAGTAATTGATGACGCCTGCCTCCTGCGGCGTTGATCTCTATGACAAGATCGACTGTCCCGGGCTTGTCGGCCATGTCGATCCCCACCAGCGCCGCAAACTCTGAATCCGAGACCCTGTAAAACGGAATGTGCCGATCATGCCATGTCCCTGCCACCGATACCGCATTATCCTCAATTGGAATTTTGATATACAGGATCTCGCCTTGTTTCCCGGAAAGTACAGGAGAATCCGCGTGTCCCGGAGCGGGCTGCTGACCAAGCCCGGGGTTGGATGCATAGGCAGTCGCAGTGAGGCCGATGAGAAGAGCAGCGAGAAGGGGAATTGGACGAACCACGTCAGCGAAATGCGCGCTGGCCTCCGACTTGTAAAAGCAACTCTTCGACCCGGCGGTTCGTGGCACTGAACGGATCCATGCACAGAATCGTTTCTTCCCAATACCCGTTGAGCTTGAGATACGTCCAGTCCACCGTATACGATCTGTTTTTCGCCCGTGCGAAGCGAATAAAATCCCCGCGCACCTTCGCGCGTGTCGTTTGCGGCGGGGTTGTCATCGCCCGCTGGACATTTTCCTCCGGGACGAGTTTCTCCACGAGGTCGCGTTTTTCCAGGAGGTAATACAAACCGCGCGACCGTTTCACATCGTGGTATTGCAAGTCCATGAGCATGATCCGCGGGTCATCCCAGCCGCAGCCCTTCCGCTCCATATACTGCTGCATCAACTGCTTCTTGATCACCCAATCCACTTCGTGGCAAAGCTGCATGGGATCCTCTTCCAAGCGGTCGAGCACTCCCCCCCAGCGGCGCACCACATCGGCTTCCACGGGGTCTTCCTCTGTCGACCACAGATATTCCATGGCTTGCTCTAAGTAGATCCGCTGAATCTCGATGGCGGTCATTTCCCGTCCATCCTCCAGCTTGATCTTTTTCTTAAGCGTGGTGTCCCGGGCAATCTCCCGGATAGCCTTCACCGGATCATCAAGCTCAATGCCATTGACGGTAAAGCCGTCCTCGATCATCGACAACACCAGCGCCGCAGTGCCGACCTTCAGATAGGTGGCCACCTCAGACATGTTCGAATCGCCGACAATGATATGCAGACGACGATATTTCTCCGCATCCGCATGGGGCTCATCACGCGTGTTGATAATGCTGCGCGAGGATGTCGTCGAGGACGAGGTCTTCTCATGAATGTGCTGTGCCCGTTGCGAGAGACAAAGCTGGGTCTTGCCGGAAAGCTTCAACACCTTGCCGGCCCCCGCAAAGACCTGCCGGGTGACAAAGAACGGAATCAACTGCTCGGTGACCTTCCAGAAATCGACGTCGCGGCGCATCAAAAAATTCTCGTGACATCCGTAGGTATTGCCCAGCGAATCGGTATTATTTTTGAAGATGTAGATTTCTCCCGACAGCCCCTCTTCGCGCAGACGTTCCTCGGCTGCGGGCAGGCAGGCCTCAAGCAACCGTTCACCTGCCTTGTCGTGGATCACCAGGTCTTCGATGTTGTCGCACTCAGGGGTCGAATACTCGGGATGGCAGCCCGTATCCTGATAAAAGCGAGCCCCGTTGACGAGGAAGGCATTGGACGGCCAACTATTGGGTATCAGGCCTTCAAAGATATACCCGAGCACTTTCTCGATAGGGAGATAGATCCGGCCGTTAGGAGAGAAAATGAGCCCGTATTCATTTTCAAGACCGAAGATGCGCGGCTTCATGACGAGGGCAGGAGCGTTCGAAGCTCCCCGGGAGGCAGCCGCCTGAATGTCCGACCCTGTCGCGTGCGATCCAGCACAGCGACTTCCAGGGCGTCAGGTCCTAACTTCTGGTTGGTCACGGTATCCAACGCCTCAACGCTGAGGGTGAGCGCATCCTTCAGGACACTCCCCGCGGCGTTCGGCCGCCCCTTCAGAAATGCGAGCAGATTTTCAGATTTGCCGCCGATGACCGCCACGACGCGCTCATCGATGATGCTTCCGTCATACGAGATGCGGTAAATCTCGTTCGGCTTCTCGCCTTCACCTACCTCCACAACTAGAATTTCAACCTCCAACGGCTTCGGATCCGTACTGAAAATGGAGCCGATCGTCTGTGAATAAGCGTTGGCGAGAGATTTTGCTGTGACGTCCTCACGGCTGTACATGTAGCCTTTCAGATCCGCATGACGGATCCCGGCTTTGCGAAGGATTTCATATTCATTATATTTGCCGGCGCCGGAAAATGCGATGCGGTCGTACATCTCAGAAATCTTATGGAGCGACGCGCTCGGATTGTCGGCCACTAGCAAAATGCCGCCCGCGTACTCCATGACGACAATAGACCGGCCCTTGGCGATCCCTTTCTTGGCATACTCGGCCTTGTCGGCCATCATCTGCTCGGGAGAGACGTAGTAGGGCAAGGCCACCTTTATCCCCGGTCCCGTCGCTTCTCAATCAACACCCTGCACACCTCGGCGATCTGCGTCTCGTCTAAATCACGCACGCCCGTGTCGTCAATCATTTTCACCGTTGGATAAATCCCCCTGATCAAATCCGGTCCTCCCGTTCCCACATCTTCTTCCGCTGCATTGTACAGCGCTTCCATCGCAACACTCAGCGCATCCGCCGGTGCAAGGTTGCGTCGGTACAACACCTTCATAGTATCGCGCGCGTCCTTGCCGCCGGACCCTACT
>JBBRRL010000340.1:0-3714 GCA_038200775.1 Nitrospirales bacterium | reverse complement strand
TGCTGGGATCGGCCGGTGGATTCTCCGGACGCATACCTTTGTCCTGCATGGGAAGATCTCCGCTGGTCCCGATGCCCTGATCGCGCCGTTGCTTCTCTAACTGCTGTTGGTCGCCGGTTTGGCCTCCTGTCGGGGATTGGCCGGACATCCCCGGAGATGTCTCACCGGGTAAACCGCTCGCCGCGTACGTCACTGTGGAAAAACTCAGTAGCACGGCACACGTCATTAATCCTTTCGCAAAATGCATATTGGCTCCTTTCTTGAGGGGTTCGTAAAAAACTGTGGAATGCCTATACACGGGTATCAAACTCCTTTAGACGCCAGCAATGGACAAAAGCTTCAAGAATACCCGGAAAATGTCGGAATGGAGTGCGAAAGAGCCCGTTTCGCAGAGTATGTAACCGCACGTTCACCCAATATGTGGGTCTGAGTACAAGTGATCAAGAAGCACACGATTCGGCCGACAAGACCTGCAGAACACATCGAAATCAATCACCTGAGTAAACAATAAGATGGCTTCCCTGCGAATCTGTACAACTCTGCTGCTGGCTGTCCTGGGGACATTCGCCGCAAGCCTGGCCCACGCCGAGTCACTAGGGCCTGTCGTCGTTGTACCAATTGTGGGGGTTTTCTATTACGATAACGTGCCACAGGGCAAAGTGCTTCCTGCAATATTCATTCAAGTAGAGCGCCGTCAGAGTGATGAACCTCTGCGCGCGGTCCTTCAGCATCGACCGGGCACGGTTGATGGCGATTATCAAGACCACTTAGAGGCTGCTCTTCAAAACGGATTGAAAATGCTCAATTACGACGCGAAAGGCCTGACCGTGTACATCGGATTTAGCGGCATGTTTCGTTTCACAGGAGATTCGCTTTCGGGAGCCATTGTGATCGGCACCGTCGCCGCCCTTGAGGGTCGAACGCTTGCCCCAAACTTTGTGCTGACGGGCACTGTCGAGCCCGATGGCAGCCTTGGACCAATTGCCGACCTAGAGGCCAAAATCGCCGGCTCAGGTTCCTACACAGTTCTGTACCCTTCTTCTCAAATTTCCCTCGTGTCTCATCATCGCTCCTCCCAGCCGGTTCGCACGCTTCTGGAAGCGCGCCTTCTTATGTTGCCATAAGGCAACCGCGGCGCTGGTCAATACACAACGGTTGTGAAAACCAGCGGATCGGTTGACGCCTCCACCCGAAATGAGACCCGCCCGATAATGCGTCCTCCGGCAGTTTCCACGTCTACGCGCCAGTCTCCCGGTAGAACAGACTGTTTGGTGGTAAAAGCCCTGTAGCCACCTTTCCTGCCTCCGACAATTGAAAGACGGATGCGGTCGGTTGTTTCAAATCGCCCCGTCGTTCCGCCTCGCCTATGCTGCCAGTGATGATAGACTTCGGCATTCAGATCAACGGGCGCGAAAATGGCTGTAAAGCAGTTTACTCCCTCAAGCCCACGGAACGGGTCATCCGATCGCTTCCCAAATTCATACCACTCGGGCGACTCAAATGTCAGCTCATAGGCGTCGCCTGCTCGCACCACTTTATGGTACATGCCGCCGAATGACATCGAAAGTGGCACCGGGGGAATCCAGTTTAAGAAGTAAAATACGATAAGGGTGGCAACTACAAGGAGCGCGGGCAGTGCTGTCTGTATCGGCTCCGCGGGAGAATGGACGCGGCCGCGATACACGAGACGGGCCATGGCCACGCTGAGTACCGCGCCTAAGGCAACACCAATGAGAAATAGCGCCGTAGACATTCTTCCGGTTATGACCGGCAGAAAAAAGGTCAAGAAGCTGCATGCCGCCAAGGCGTACAGGGCCAGCATGAGCTTAAGATTGGAGATGCGATCATGAATAAACTCATTGCCGATGAGAAGCGCGACCAACAATACAAAGAAAAGAGCCGTGCTCGTGAAAGATGCGCTGCGAGAATAAAAGACGGAATAGGCGCTGAACAGGCCCCCGAGCAAGAATTGTATCGCCATAGGATAGTATCGACGGGTTCGTGCGATGAAACTGGCGACGGGGACCGGCGGGACAGCCTCAGTGGGGGTCTCGGCTCTGTCGATTCTTCCCATGAGTACAATCAACACACCAAGGATGCCCAGATAAAGCAGCAAAACAAGGTTGTCTAAAAGGCTATCGATCCTCGTCAGCGTAATCGCATCAAAGGTGACGCCGCTAAAAAAGAATACTATGGGGAAGAGGGGCTTACGGAAAAGACCTTGAATCCAGGGAGCGAGCGGCATTACGCGCGCTGAAAACGGCTGGTGCTAGCGACGATACGAGTCCTTGGCTTTCAAGACGTCGGACAGAAGAACATCGGCCAGTCTGCTCGCTTTCTGCCGGCGTTGCCATTTTCTGGCAATAAATGCGATCAAAACACTACCGCCCAAAAGGCCAGCACCTATCCACAAGGTTGTTGTCATGCCAGCACTCTAGCAAATCTCGTCTCAATGTGAAACATGTTATTACAGAGACCTCCAGCAACTCTAAAAGCCCACACCGCCCCCAATCCCAACTCCGCCAAACCCCCCTCCTCTACCTGCGCCACCTCCGATGCCAATTGACACTGGGGACCGCCCATAGGAGCGGGAGGGATTATTTTCCCACACGTGAAGATGGCGTATCGTCAGAGTCGGGTACGTGTATTGAACGTCATCAATTGGCAACGTCGTCGCGCCCGTCACTTCCCCGACGACCGTCACCAGGGTTCCCACCGGCACCGTCGCTGGATCAAGAAATTTTTCTTGCACAGCGAGAAAGCGCCCTTGCGATGTCGTGCGATCTTGCACTGGCTCATACGAGGAATTCAACGGGATCTGGAGGACTTCAATGCGAGTGCTGTCGGTGCCGCGTTTTGCGGAGAGCACCTCTCCGCCAAGCACCACCAGCCGCCCTTTGTAGGCGGCGGGCGATTCTTTGAGCTGGAGGAACGAGACGTTTCGGTCCACCTGTCCCTCTAACTCTTTCGGAACGACTTGAGGACCGCAGCCTGCAACCGAGAGGAGAATCCCTGCGAGGACGAAGGCAAGACCTTTTCCTCTTTCCTTGGCGAAATTCATGCCGCAGTATACCATTTTCATTTTAACGTTCAATACATCCAGCCCGCCCTGGAATCTGCCAAGACAAAATCCTTTGCCCATCGCACCCGCCCAGCCCAGGAGTCTGCCGGGACAGACTCCTTTTCCCTTGACCGATTCTCGTGAATTCGATTGGATGCTGCTATAATAGCTCACTATGAGGACACTTTGCCGCATCTTCATCATGCTCTCAGTGATGTCGGGCATCATTGGCCCCGTCTTTGCTGACACAAACACTGCGCAGAGCAACGGCACAGGCACCGCGGCCACCGACAAGGGCTCAAAATCGCCTTCTCCTCTCGTCGATAAAATCAAGGAAGTGGGCAATGAGGCGAGTAAAGGTATCCATCGCGCGACTCAGCCCGTCCGGGACATCGGCGATAAAACGGGTAAAAAAACAAAGACTCCAGAAAAGGAGAAATAATCGCGATGCCCAAGGCTACTTGGAATGGTGCCGTACTTGCGGAGAGCAATCAAACGGAGACTGTTGAAGGCAACCACTACTTTCCGCCAACGTCGATCGACCGCCAATACTTCCAGGATAGTCCGACGCATACCACCTGTCCGTGGAAAGGCCTTGCAAGCTATTACAACATTGCCGTCTCAGGTCATGTGAATAAGGATGCCGCCTGGTA
>JBBRRL010000339.1:0-3716 GCA_038200775.1 Nitrospirales bacterium | reverse complement strand
GAAGCTCGGGAATCAGATCGGAGGGTTTCGCGACATGAAAGGCGCCGGCTGCTATGAAAAGAATGTGGTCCGTCTTGACAGGCCCATATTTCGTTGTCACCGTCGAGCCTTCGACAATCGGAAGCAGATCGCGCTGGACCCCTTCACGGGACACGTCCGGACCAAGGCTGCGTTCGCGACCGGCGATCTTATCGATCTCGTCCAGGAAGATGATGCCGTTTTGCTCGGTCTTGGTGATTGCTTCTTTGACCACGGCTTCCATATCAATTAGCTTCTGCGTTTCCTCCTGAATCAGAAGCTCGCGCGCTTCCGGCACTTTGACCATGCGGCGCTTTTTCTTGGCAGGAAACATACCTCCCAGCATTTCTTGAAGTTGGTCCTGGATCTGCTCCATGCCGCCGATGTTTGAGATGACGCCTATGGGAACGGTCGATTTGTCTTTGACTTCGATTTCAACGGTCCTCGTGTCCAATTTCCCATCGTATAGCTGGAGGCGCAGCTTGGACCTGGTGTTCTCGTACCCTTCATTAACGGTCGCGCCTGCGTCCCGAATTGTTTCGTCGAAATTTCCTCCAACTATCTTGGAGCCTGCCGGGGGCAGTAGCAAATCGAGCAACCGCTCCTCCGCCTGGTTCTGGGCTTTTTTCTGAATGCGCTGGCTGTACTCGGTCTTGGCCATGGTCACGGCCTGTTCCACGAGATCTCTGATCATGGATTCGCAATCCCTGCCGACGTATCCAACCTCAGTGAACTTGGAGGCCTCGACTTTGATGAACGGCGCCTGGGTTAACTTCGCTAAACGACGCGAAATTTCGGTCTTTCCGACACCAGTGGGACCGATCATAATGATATTCTTGGGAATTACCTCGTCGCGGAGGTGGTCCGGCAGCCTCTGACGCCGCCAGCGCGTGCGGAGCGCGATGGCCACCATTCGCTTGGCATCGCGCTGGCCGATGACATATCGGTCCAGTTCCTCAACGATCTGCCGGGGCGTTAAGTTATCCATTCGGTGTCCGTCGTTGTGGTCTAGCGTCATGGATTAGCTATTTCGTTGCAGTCAGCTCTTCAACAGTAATTTCAAGATTTGAATAAATGTCAATGCCTCCGGAGATCCGCAAGGACTCCTCCACCAGGGTCCGTGCGTCCAGCGCTGAATGGCCCAGCAACGCTCTGGCTGACGCCAGCGCGTAGGGCCCTCCCGATCCGATCGCGAGGATGCCGTCCTCCGGTTCGATCACGTCCCCGGTGCCTGAGATTATTAATGAAGTGGTCTTATCTGCCACCGCCAGAAGCGCCTCGAGCCGCCTCAGAATACGGTCAGTTCGCCAATCCTTTGCGAGTTCCACGGCCGCGCGGGTCAGGTTTCCTCGGTACTCCTGAAGCTTCGCGTCGAATTTTTCGAATAGCGTGAAGGCATCAGCAGTGCCGCCGGCGAATCCCGCGAGGACGGAGTCATTATACATGCGCCGCAGCTTCTTTGCGTTGTGCTTCATGACTGTTGTGCCGACGGTAACTTGGCCGTCGCAGCCCATGGCCACCTGCTGGTCGCGGCGCACGCAGAGCACGCTCGTCGAGCGGATCTTGGGCATCAGGCTGTGGCTCGAGCGTGCGCTCTGGGATGCGTTTTGTCATAGGTTTCCAGGATCCGATCGAAGGCCACATGAGTGTAGCGCTGGGTGGTGGACAAGGACGCGTGCCCTAAGAGCTCCTGGATGGCCCGCAGGTCCACACCCCCATCCAACAGATGGGTCGCAAAGGAGTGGCGCAGCCCGTGGGGCGTAATACTCGGAAAGTTGACTAAGTCGCGCACGGCCTTCGCCACAAGTCGCTCTACGCTACGAGCTGTTAGACGTCCTCCGCGCCGATTGCGGAACAGCGGAGCGCGCGTGGCATCAGGGGAGCCATCGGCTCGCGTGAGACGCGCCGGAAGCGAGTGGATGTAGGCCTTCAGCGCAAGGACCGCCGGCCGCCCGAGCGGCACAATCCGCTCCTTGCGACCCTTGCCCATCACTGTGGCAATGCCCTCATCAAGATCGATATCTTTGAGATCAAGACTCACCAGCTCAGACACTCGAGCCCCGGAAGAATACAGGGTCTCTAACAGAGCCTGGTCCCGCAGTGAACGGGGGTGGCACGGGTGGTCCATGAGTCGCGTGGCATCGTCCGCGGTCAAGACGTTCGGCAGTTTGCGATCCTGTTTTGGCCCGGATATGGCTTCAGCCGGATTTCGCGTGATCTGATTTTCGCGACACAGGTATCTAAACAGACTCCGGATTGCGGAGAGCTTGCGGCTCCTCGTGGCTTTGCCGTCTCCCTTATTGGAGCGAGTCGCCATGAAGCTCCGGATGGTGCACGGCTGTACCTGGGCGGGCGTCCCGAGCTGCTCGTTGCGCAGAAAGTCCAGTAATTGGCCGAGGTCTTGGCCATAGTTGCGAAGGGTATGCGGCGAGGCCCTTCGTTCAGTCTGGAGGTATGTCAGGAAAGATCGGACCGCTGCATCCATGTCGAAAAATCCTCGAGCGCACGCCGAGCGATCTGGGTCTGGCGCTCCCGTTTATCCCGGACCCGGCTGCCCAGAGGCGGAAATAAGCCGTAGTTCATATTCATCGGTTGAAAATGGCGAGCGTCGCTTGTCACGATGTAATGCAGGAGTGCGCCGTGCGCTGTCGTTTCGGGAGCGATGACGGGATCCATGTTCTGCAGGAGGCGGGTCGCGTTAATCCCCGCAAGACCTCCGGAGGCTGCTGCCTCCGTATAGCCTTCAACGCCCACCAGTTGTCCGGCGATGAAGACTCGTGGGTGATATTTGAGTTGCAGACTCGTTTGAAGCAATACCGGCGCATTCACGAAGGTGTTGCGATGGACGCTGCCATAGCGCAGGAACTCGACGTTGGCCAGGCCGGGGATCATGCGAAAGACGCGCTTCTGCGCGCCATAGGTCAGTTTTGTCTGGAAGCCGACGAGGTTATAGCAGGTGCCGTACTGGTTCTCCATTCGAAGTTGCACCACCGCGTACGGGCGTGCCTGCGTTTTCGGATCGGTGAGCCCGACAGGTTTCAACGGTCCGAACATCATCGTGTCTCGACCTCGCTCCGCCATCACCTCAATGGGAAGGCATCCCTCAAAGTACGGTACTTTTTCAAATTCCTTCGGAACGACTTTATCCGCTGCGAGCAGGGCTTGATAGAAAGCCTCATACTCGATTTCCGTCATGGGACAGTTTAAGTAGTCGGCGTCTCCTTTGTCATAGCGGGAGGCCTTAAAAACCAGGTTATGGTCGATGCTCTCGGCATCGACGATGGGAGCAATAGCATCAAAGAAGTACAGATGCTGGGAACGCGTCAAGGTCTTCAACTCAGCGCCGAGCGCGTCGGAAGTCAGCGGGCCCGTTGCAATAATTACGATCCCGTCAGCCGGAATCGTGGAGACATGCTCATGGACGATGCGTATGTTCGGATGGCTCTCCAGCGCTTGAGTAATTTTCTCGGCGAAGACATCGCGATCCACCGCCAACGCGCTCCCAGCGGGCACCCTCGCTTCATCGGCGATTTTTATGATGAGCGAGCCCAGGTGGCGCATCTCGGCTTTGAGGATGCCCGGCGCGGAGAGGCTGTCGTCGGAGCCCAAGGACTTGGAGCACACGAGCTCGGCGAGAAATCCGGTCTTGTGCGCGGGCGTCGGTTCCTTCGGGCGCATCTCATACAGCGTGACGCGCG
>JBBRRL010000338.1:0-3724 GCA_038200775.1 Nitrospirales bacterium | reverse complement strand
TCAAAGGCCGCATGATCACGCTTGGCTCAAAAGGAAGTTTCTACAAGAAATCGAAGCCCTTGCCCGCATCGATCATCCAGGTGTCGTTGGCGTCCTGGATCACGGCGAAATGCCGGACGGAAAGCCGTATTTCGTCATGCAATTTGTGGATGGCGTCACTTTGAGATCTGGCATAAAGCCGGAAGGAATGTCGTTTCGGCGAACTGGCGTAATCCTGCGCCAGGTTGGTTCAGCTCTCAGCGCGGCCCATGATAAAGGAGTACACCATGGAGATCTGAAGCCGGAAAACATCATGCTACAGAAGCTTGGGGACGAGGTCCACTCCAGACTTATCGACTTTGGAATTTCCGCCGTGCTTGGATAGCAACCCCCCGCAAGCACGCCTGAGACCCAAGTCGTTGGAAGTCGGGCCTAATGGCGCCTGAGCAAATTATGGGGCACCCGACCGCCCAAACTGACATTTACGCAATGGGCGTGATCGCCGACGAGATGGTAACCGGGCGCACGCCGTTTCAATCCAGCTCGACCGCACAGCTTTACTCATTGCAAGCCGACGGAATCAAGCTGAAGCCGAAGGACATCCGTCGTGATTTGCCGCACGCGGCCGACGAAATTATTCTGAAGGCCCTTTCTTTCAATGCCGAAGAAAGATATGCCCGGGCCGACACGTTTGCGACCGATCTTGCGGACGCATTGGAACTTGAGCAGGTTTCACTCCGGTCTGATTCGGGCAACCAAACGTCCCCAGAGACGGGCCACGTGATCGCCATAGAGGTGATCGGCTATCGGAGCATGCCGATGGATCAGCAGCTTCGGCAACATCGAATCGATCAAGCAGTTACTCGGTACTTTACCGACACTTCGTCGAGTAAGGCGAAGCGATTTCATCCAAATGTTGAATGAGGACGGGATCGTACTTGTTTTTTTTCAGGATCTCACTGCTCCTATTCAGCTTGCGGTTGAATTTATGCGAGCCGTTCAGAGCAGCTCCGAGACCAAGGTGTGCGTGGGCCTTTATGCTGGGCCTGTCTACAGAGGTCACAAATCTAGATTGGGGCAAACACGCATCAGGGAGAGGTGTAGCTCTAGCGCAACGCATCGTGAGCTGTGGTGACGCTGGCCATATTCTCGTCTCTGAATCGGCTGCGGATCTACTTCGGCATCTTAGCTCCTGGGCCGAACACCTCCACGAGCTTGGCGCGTGTGAGATTGGTTCCGGACAACCGTTTAGACTATATAACCTTTTCACTGCTGAAGTTGGAAACCCCCACGCCCCTGAGAGACTGCGGTCTTCATCGGGTCCCGCCAAGGTGCGTGATGATCGAGAACCTAATGCGGGTCGCCTTGTTCCCAAGCTATGTGACCAGCGCACTCAGGAAGATGAATTTAAGACCTGCTTCTCATCCAAAATAGCAGCCTCGCCCGGCATTCCACAGATTTACGTTTTGCACGGCTTGGAAGGCGAGTGCCACGAAAGTTTGGTGGAAAGGCTCGTGCATGAAGTCGAACGTTATGCCCACTTTCGACATGGCGACCGAAGGGTTTTTTAACGTTAAGAAAGATTCCCTGGACATATGACGGCCAGATTTCACTGCGCAGAGTCCGGCTGCTTTCGCGCTTATTTGAACAATGCGCCTCGCCACTTGAGCACAGCGTCGAGGATATCTCCCCGGCATCTTTCGAGAAGCTTGTACGGCCGTCATTAAACAATGTTTTGGTCATTCAGCATGAGATCCGCGCTGCCCGTTGGGACAAGTTCGCTGGATCACTAATCAACTCCTACCTGAAGTTCTGGGCCGACCTGAACACGGGAGTTCAGGGCCGCAAGTACTTGTATTTCTAAACATCGTTTACCCGTCTTTGCAGCGCAGCCGTGGACATCCTGGCTCAGAATCGAGCGCCTACGATTCGATCCGAAGAAGCGCATTGAAAGGGAACTGCCAGACATTTTGGGGTCCGCAGGTGCCCGGCCTCAGGCAATGCCAGCGGCACTCTTCTTAGCGAGCTACAGCCAGTAACCCGAGATGACGTGATGGAGTGGTTCAGCCTTCACGACGTTTTCGATTCTGAGGAGCTTCGCCTGTCGACGTCGATGAAGATGTTCACCTCTGCTAAACAACGGTTCGAAAGTAGAACGATGGCAGAAATTGAGCCATGGCTTCGCGAGGTACATAAAAGGTGCGTTGCAAATGAAGGCTACTTATGAAGTCGAATTCGAGCTTCCGGCTTTACTCAGGAAATGGAACCACGATTAATGAAAGAAATCTTCATCTTCCCCTGTTCGATCCGAACAGCATGCTCGAAAATCCCATGCATTATCTGGCGGAGAAGGGCTTGCGCGATGCTGTAAACGTTGCACTCGCTCTTGGCCAACCGATTCTGGTTACGGGAGAGCCGGACACTGGGAAAATTCAACTGGCCGCAAGTCTTGCCTTCGAGCTAAACCTGTTACCGCCCTTGATTTTTCATACCAAGACGACGTCCAGCGCCAGAGATCTTTCTTATCGCTATGACGCGCTACGTCATTTCCACGATTCCCAGTTCCGCAAGGAAGAATTGGGTGCGAACGCATACGTAGCATTTGAGGCCTTCGGCCTGGCGATTCTCTTATCGCTAAACCCAGCCGAAGCGAACGCGTGGCTGCCCGAGCCGCTTCGTGACAAAGGTCCCGTGAGGTCGGTAGTTCTGATTGATGAAGTGGACAAGGCGCCGCGCGACCTGCCCAACGACGTCCTGAACGAGATCGAAGCGATGTGCTTCACGGTAAGGGAGACAGGCCAGACGTTTGCGGCAGATCAACGCTACCGGCCAATCTTGGTACTCACGAGTAACTGAATTTGCAGGTTGGAAGTGGATACGGAAGGGCGACCGGGGGCTCGCCTGCGGACCATGGGGTCCGCCCCACGAGCGGAGTGGGGGCCCGGGCGCTAGAGTAGACCGCTCTTCACCACGACTTGGAGAATGGCTCGCGCGAAGTAGATCATCACATCTTCAGCTCGACCCCCGGTAACTCCCCCGGCCACCGCTCCAAAGGTGGTTTCTTCGTACAGCAATTTTCCGGTCGCCGCGTCGATCAACCGGACCTGCCCAGTTGTCTTTGCGATGCCAACGCCGTAACCGACGGCAAATCGGGCAACCCGGCTGCCGGACGTGTAAGCCGTAATAATGCCTTCAATCTTCAGCGCGGCCCCTGCAGGTTTTTTCCCATCGGCGATAATCTCGCGCAAGTGCCAGGTAGCCAGTTGTCCGGCCAATGCGGGAGTGAGACGTTCCATAATTTTTGGCGGGATCTTTACGCCTTTTTCAGTTTGGAATGAGCCTATCAGAACGGAGTCGTATCGACCACGGATATGCGGGCCGGCCGTGGCAGGCGTGTCGTCGGGAGAATGCTTTTCAATTGTTGTAAGATGCAACGACCCGATAGCGAGTGGGAAATACATGGGTATCTGGGCCCGCGCCGTGGCCCCCACCACCGCCGTTTGCGTTTTGCTGAAAATCTCTTCGATCGACAGACCCGGGGTGGTCAAGAACTTCGCGATTTGTTCCGCGAAAATTCCTGGGCCATTTTTCAGGTTTGGAACATCGGTCCTTCCGGGCTGGGCTGAGAGAGAGATCAAAACACCAGGGTAATCGGATTGCGGGACCGCCAGGCCCCCATCGAACTTGGTAGCAAGGGATGGAATTCCGCGACATGCGTCCAGAATCAACACGCGAGCCGTGGACC
>JBBRRL010000337.1:0-3731 GCA_038200775.1 Nitrospirales bacterium | reverse complement strand
CGGAAGCGCTGGGCCGCGACCCCGAGGTGAAGCGGGTGTATCTCGGCGAGTCGTTCCAGTGGGATCCGATGGGCGGATATACCAATTGAGTCGTCCTGTGTGTAGGTACTCTTCTGGCGAAACCTCCCACCGGTTTTCGCCTCTGATATCATGACGACAGATGAGCTTGCTATCTCCTAGATTGCAATTGCGAGTAGCGCAAAAGCAGATCTTGACTCCTGGCCTGGTCCAGATGGTCACGGTCCTCCAACTGAACCGTCTTGAGTTGAAGGAGATGATTTCTCAGGAGATCGCCCTTAACCCTGTCCTCGAAGAATCCGTCGATGGCATTGACGAAGTAACACAGGAAGAGGTGCAGGCGATGCTCGACCGCGAGCGCTCCGCCGAACCCGCCGATCAATCGATCCTGCAGCAACTGGGGCCGACCGACGCCGCGGGCGAATCCGAAGCCCCTGAATCGTTTTCCGATGCGGGCGCCTCCCCCGCATCGTCCGATTTCACCTCCGAGTTCACGTCCGATTTTCCCGCTAATGCCTCGCCTGCCGAAGCCGATCAGCCGGAGCCAAAGAAGGAATCCGATCCTTTCGACGAGATCGATTTCGGATCGTTCTTCGACGATTATTTAGATCCCGGTTACAAGACGCCTTCCGCGGAATCGGTGGAGAAGCCATCCTTCGAGACGTTCCTCTCGGCGCCGGTGACGTTGGCTGATTACCTGCAGTCGCAGCTCAGTATCGAAATACTCCCGGAGCCCGTTAGGGAAGCGGCGGATTCCATCATCGGCAACCTTGATGATGACGGTTATCTTTTGATGTCGGTCGACGAGATTGCGGAATCCGGCCAGCACTCCGTTGAGGATGTGAACGCGGCGCTTAGGGCAGTGCAGTCGCTGGATCCATCGGGTGTCGCCGCTCGCGACATGCGTGAGTGCCTACTCATTCAGATCGAGAATCATAACGGCCGCGGGGGCGTTGCCTGGCAGATCATTCAAAACCATCTGAAGCTGCTGGAGACCCGGCAGTTCAAAGAACTCGCCAAGGTGCTTGGCCGTCCGCTGGAGCACATCCAGATCGCAGTGGACATGATTCGCCGGCTGGATCCCCGTCCCTGTCTGCGCTTCACCAGTTCCGCCGCGCGAGCCGTGGAGCCCGACGTTTACATCACCAAAGACGGCGACGATTACCTGATTCAATTGAACGACGAAGATCTTCCACAGCTTCGCCTCAATGCGCAATACCGCCGCATGCTCGATCGGGACAATGAGCCGAGCAAGGAAGTAAGGAACTACGTCAAAGAGCGTTACGCTTCAGCGCTGATGCTGATGAAAAACATCGAGCAGCGCAAGCAGACCATTCTTAAGGTGTGCCAATCCATCGTGCAGCGGCAAGGCGAGTTTCTTGACCGCGGCATTGATGAACTGAAGCCGATGATGATCAAGGAGGTGGCTGAGGAGATTGGAGTACACCCGTCGACTGTGAGCCGCGCCGTTGCCAGCAAGTACGCTCACACGCCGCAAGGTGTCTTTGAACTCCGATACTTTTTCTCTGAAGCGGTACAAGGTCCTTCCGGCAGTGCTACGCCGCTGTTGATTCTGAAGCGCAGAGTCAAGAAAATGATTGCGGAGGAGAATCCCTCGCAACCATTGACCGACGAGCAGATCACGGCACAGTTGCAACGCGAAGGAATCCAAGTCACACGCCGTACCGTCGCCAAGTATCGGGAGGATATGAAAATTCCTTCCACTCATCAGCGCCGGGTCCGGGAGTAGCTGATTTAGTGACTGTCAGGAAATACCTGTCCCAAGCCAGCAGACCGCTTGCTGGCGCGCGCGGCTCAGCGAGCGTTTCCGAGCCGCGACCGCTGAGGGAGCGGTTGGTATGGTTATTTCCTGACAGACACTTAGCATCCTCAGGCTGGGACCGGAGTCCCTCGCCTTTGGGAGGTTGTCACATGAACATTACTTATACGGGGAAACAAGAGAAGTTTTATCCGGCTCAGACCGAGAAATTAGCAGCGCGATTCAAGAAGCTGGCAAAGATTTTAGACGGCAAGGGAGAGAAGAGCGCACACGTCATCCTCACTAATAAGCGCGGCGTCTACAACGCGGAGATCACCGTCAATTACCTGGATCATTCGTTGGTGGGGGCTGACAAAGACAGCGATCAATACACCGCGATCACCAGCGCTCAGGAGAAACTCGAAAAACAGCTTCTCAAGATCCGCGCCAAACGCCGTGACGTGGATAAGAGTTCCAAAGCTCCATGGGTGAAGGAGGAATCCGCTTCGGCCGCAATTGCTGCTGAACCGGAGCCAGCCACGCGCAAGAACGGAGCGAAGCCAAAAGTATACCGGGTCAACTATAAGTCAGCAACGCGCAAGCCGATGACACTCGACGAAGCGACTCTCGAGCTTGTGAAGGATGGCGATTATCTGGTCTATCGCGACGCACAGAAGAACTGTGTATCGGTATTGATCCGCCGTCCGGACGGTCATTTTGACCTGATTGAGAGCTGATCCGATTGCCTCCTAAGCGTCAACCGGACGTTCCAGCCCCTGCCTCCCACCTGGTGATTATCACCGGGTTGAGCGGCTCGGGAAAGGGAACCGTGCTCAAGAGCCTGGAGGATTTGGGGTATTACTCTGTTGATAATCTGCCCATTGACTTGATCCCGAAGTTTGCGGAGTTAACCCGTGAGTCGCCTACGATTCGCAGGGCCGCGTTAGTGGTAGACGTCCGCGAAGGCGAAGCGCTGCAACACTTCCCGGCGCTATTTAAGAAGATCAAAAGAGATCTGCCAACGACGCTGTTGTTCCTGGAAGCTGCTGACGATTCACTGGTCCGGCGTTTCAGTGAAACCCGCCGGCCCCACCCGTTAGGGACCAAGACATCGGTGGCGTCGAGCGTTCGCACGGAGCGGGAGCAATTGAAGAGGATCCGCGCGTTGGCGGATCACATCATTGACACGTCGAAGTTCAACGTTCATGAATTGCGCGGAATTATCAACGAGAAATTCGGCGAGACGAAGCCCGGCGCGCAGATCATGGTGAACGTGACCAGCTTCGGATATCGTCATGGTATTCCCACCGACAGCGATCTGGTTTTCGATGTGAGGTTTCTTCCGAACCCGAACTACATTCCGGAGTTCAAGAAGAAAACGGGTAAGCACGCCGGCGTGGCCCGGTATATTCGCTCGTTTCCGCAGTCGATGGAATTCATCGAGAGAATTTCTCAACTTTTGATCTATCTCCTTCCGCACTACATCAAGGAAGGGAAAAGTTATCTGTCCATTGCGTTTGGCTGCACGGGCGGTCATCACCGGTCGGTTATGATAGCCGCCGAAATCCGCAAGCGTTTGCAGAAGGCGAGTTACCGGGTGAAAGAAACTCACCGCGACATTCAAAAGGGCGTTTAGAAACAGCCGGAGGATAGCCTTGAAAATCGTACTGTATGGAGCCACGGGCATGATCGGTAAGCGCATCATGGCGGAAGCGCTGCGGCGGGGACACCAAGTAACAGCCGTAGTTCGCGACCCATCGAAATTCACGGAAGTTAACCAGAGTCTATTCGTGGAGGAAGGAGACATCTTCGACCCGGCGAGCGTTTCGAAGATCGCCGCTGGGAAGGATGTGGTCGTTAGCGCGTATGGCCCTGGACGTGGCGGCCCGGAATCGATTGTTGAGGCGGCGAAGTCTCTGGTCGCGGCTCACCCGCCACGGTTGAGTGTGGTGGG
>JBBRRL010000336.1:0-3733 GCA_038200775.1 Nitrospirales bacterium | reverse complement strand
GTCCTTGATGTTCATAATTTTCAATGTATCGATGGTGGCGCCATCCACCGTAACTTCTCCCTGGTTGTTCACCAGGAGCTTCCCAGGTGGAATCAAAAACGGCCCCGATTGACCAAGAATCGGCAGGCCGTCCAGCGTCGTCAGTTGTCGTTTGTCGCTCACTAGAAAATTTCCGCTGCGGGTGTATTCTTGGCCGCGGGGGCTCTGAACGAC
Source organism: Nitrospirales bacterium (assembly GCA_038200775.1). Lineage (GTDB taxonomy): Bacteria > Nitrospirota > Nitrospiria > Nitrospirales > NS-4 > NS-11. The sequence goes on along the minus strand of JBBRRL010000336.1, from coordinate 3,520 downwards.
GAAGAAGCCATCCCCGTTCAGTGCCAGATCCGTGGGATTGCCTGTGGGGCGCTGGGTACCACTTTTCCAGTCCAGGAATGTCCCGCTTACGCGATTGAACACCTTATCTCCCTGCACCTTCATATGAGGACTGCCCGCCACAGCTTTAGCGAGGAACGTCGTGAAGACAACCTTCTCCCTCTTATAGCCAACGGTTTGGGAATTGGCCAGGTTCTTGGCTACGACGTCCATCCGACGTTCTTGCCCTGCTGCTCCTGACACTATTGCGTACACGCCACGGTCCATTGCGCACCTCGCTGTTACAGGGGATAACAGCAAGACACGTGCCGTTTCCATAATAACTAAATCGCGAGACGGTAGCGTGAGGGAATCCAACAGGGAGGGCAGTCATCTTCTTGCTATACCTAGATATTGTATCCTAGTGTCTAATTTCGTCATGCTCCGGCTTGCTCGACGACCCTCTCGGAGCTAGGAGAATTCTACCGGGCGGAAAGACAGGTCGGGCGGTATGTTTAGCCAAATCTTGACACGCTTTCTCCTTAGCAGTACGGTCTAGGTGTCACGATTTAGATCCCGAGATGAGTATGACAAACCATGACACCCGCCCACCCGCGGCTGCCGAGACAGCCGCTTTTCCCGTGGACACCCGCCCACCCGGAGCGCCATTGCACCCATTCATCCCCGAGTCTGCCGGGACAGACTCCTTCGCCCCTGACGCGCTCTCTGACCCTTGCGCACCTTCGGAGCTCCAATCGGATCTGGATGTGGCCGTCTGCGGCCCAACCCATCGAGACGGTTGGTGCAAATACTGCCAAGCTCTTCGACAGCTGAATGTGTCCGTCACCAATGAGCGGGAAGCGTGCGCCCAGCTGGCTGAGTCCCTTATTGACTTGGACAAGAATCAGGATTGGCAGCAAGGCTTCAACATGGCGTGTACAATTCTTGCCCACACCATCCGCGCCCGAAACCGGGCAGAGACCTTAGAAAAGGTCCTGCGGTCTTTCAAGCGCCTGCGCCGCTCGATTGCATCATCCCAACCGGTCAGGCTCCAGGTCCGCATCACTTCCGCCGGTCAGACAGATAATTGCTCCCCTGCAGGCTCTTCGCCTGTTTCTTCAATTGCGCCATCCGCGCGCTGATATCCCCGGCATGAGTGATGGGCTTCGTCTCGGTCGAAACCATCACGATGGACACGGTCATGATTGGAAACTGCTCACGGTTACCGCGTCGATCTACCGAATTGAGATAGCCGCGCGTCCGGTCCTCTTCATCGTAAAAATCAGGAATCACCAGATCGAACCGGCGGATGATTGTTTGACAAATGTCATCCATGACGGACGGGGCACTCATGAGCACAAAGTCGTCGCCGCCGATGTGCCCGACAAATCCTTCTGGACCCGCACCTTCGCTCACCGCCGTGCTCACCAGTCGACACGTGACCACTAACACCTCGTCACCCCTGCTATAGCTATAGCGATCATTAAAGGATTTGAAGTTATCAATGTCGAGATACGCCAGGGCAAACGGCCTGCCGGTTTCAATCCGCCGCGTCGTCTCGTAGAGGATGGAGGTATTGCCGGGAAGGCCGGTTAATGGATTCGCGTCCAGCGAGCGGGACATCCGGGAAAGGCACAAACGCAACCGACGCACGACGTCATCGGGCGAGTATGGCATTGCGATGTAGTCGTCGACCGCCAACGTCTCCCAATCCACGTCGGCCACCCGCACGTCCCGAATTAAAAATACGATCGGGAGCCGGCCGAGCAGGGGATCGGCTTTCAGTTCACGAGCGAGTGTTTCTACCGACCGCCCTCCGGTCCCTTCAGCCACCAGCAGCATAGACGGCGGATGATCGAAGAAGTCCGCCAGCGTGGGATTCGGTTCGCTGGAGATTTCGACGGCGAATCCGGCTTTGGTGAGGATCTCGTTGAGGCGTGAGGCCTCGTTCGGGTCCCCATGTAACAGGAGCACGCGCCGCAATGCCGTAGCCGTCGTTGTCATAGGTAATCGTCGATCGTCTCAAACTCATGAGCGGCCTGCGCGATGCAGGCGGCAAGGCCTTCATCGTTCAATTTCATGGCCGACCAAGCTTCGGGAGATAGCAGCGGGATAAGATCATCGCCTGAACAGCCACACCCCATCGCTTTCACCAGAACATCGGCGACATGCACAATAGCGGTCTGCACCGGGGCTCCTGTCGCCAGCGAGGGCTGATGGTGATACATAATGGGCTCTTTTAAGACGATAGGCAGATGCCAGGAGGTAGCCAGCCATCCCGCGATATCGGCGTGAGTCAGTCCGAGAATCTCACGCTCGGCCTGTATCATGTAGACGTCCCGTGTTTCGACCGCTTCCGCGATCCGCAAGACGGTCTCGGGAAGCTTGACATACATCACAACCTTTCCAAGGTCGTGCAGCAGACCCGCAACAAAAAGTTCTTCGGGGTTTTTATGACCGAGGCGGGTGGCGAGCACATGGGCGACCATGGCCACTCCCAAGGAATGGCGCCAGAGTTCATCCATCCCTGCGGTCTTCATCATGTCGAAGACGGTGGCACTGAGTGTCAGGCCTTTCACGACATTTAAACCCAGCACCACGACCGCATGGCTGACGGAGGCAATACGCGCGGGAAATCCGTAAAACGGCGAGTTGGCAAGTTGCAGCACCTTTGCCGATAGGACCTGGTCCTTCTCGATCAGCCGCCCCAGCGCTTCCGCAGAGGTTTCCGGGCGATCGATCATTGACACGATCTTTTGCACAACCTGGGGCAGCGTCGGAAGCTGTCCGAGTTTCTCGATTCGTTGTTTCAGCACCGCCTGTTCTGTTTCTGTCATCGCGGTACCCCGCGGCTACGCAGATCGCGGCGAATGGCTTCACGGATCCTGGTAAGCTCTGGATCCCCCTCGACTTTACGAAATCGTGCGTTAAGTTCCCGTTCCAGATCTTCGAGAGATTTGCCTGCTTCTTCCCCGAGGGCGCCTTCGACATGCACCGCTGTTTTGCCCATCTTTTCCAGATGAGCGATCATCTTCTCATCCAACATCAAGCCCGCCGCGGCGACGACGAGGCCACTGGCACCAGTGATGGGCTTCGCGAGTATCATTCCCGGCACTGCTTCGTGAAGAAGGACTTTTTTCATAACCCAGACTCGCAGCCGACTGGCAGTCCGGTCGGTACGCAAGTTCCGGAGGGTGTGATCGCCTTACCCTCCTCGTCCTTTAGAGCTTTTAAAATAACCAGCTCAACGCGGCGGTTTTGTGATCGCTCCTCGGGGGTATCGTTGGACGCAATCGGATGGAACTCACCATACCCGCTGGCGCCTAACCGCTCGGGCGGTAAATAGCCGCCTTCCGTTAAGAATCGCGTAATATTCAATGCGCGCGCGGCAGAGAGTTCCCAATTCGTCGGAAATTCTTTGGTGTGGATGGGCACGTTATCGGTGTGGCCCTCAACGCGAATCTGGTGCGGAAAATCCTTCAAGACAGAGGCGACGCGAATGAGTGTGTCGCTCGCCTCGGCC
>JBBRRL010000335.1:0-3751 GCA_038200775.1 Nitrospirales bacterium | reverse complement strand
TCCCGAACTCCTGGCGCGCATTCGAAATCGGTTGGAGCGCATGCGTATGAAGAACAGTCTGGTCGAGACCGATTCTCTCACCGGCGTCGCGACACGGGCTAAATCAGAAGAGGTGCTGGCGCGATTGCTGAGGTTAGCCAATCGGCATAGTCAACCCGTCAGTCTGGCTGTTTTGAACATAGACCAATTAAAACTGATTAACACCCGGGAAGGACATGCCACCGGCGACGCAGTGTTGAAGACATTCGGACAGATCCTGCGGAGATCCTTCAGGGGTGAAGATATCGTTTCGCGCTGGGCCGGTGAGGAGTTTGTGGCGGTGATGTACGGCATGACGCGAGGCGACGGCGTACGCCGCCTTGACCAAATTCTGAAGGCATTTCGGGAAAGTGAGTTTCCCGCCGGAAAGGGACCCTCATTCACCGCTTCGTTCAGCGCGGGGGTCGCAGAGTATCCCGCTGATGGGTCCACGCTTCAAGAATTGTATCGCGCGGCTGATGAAGCATTGTCCCATGCCAAGGAAGCTGGGAGGAATCGGGTGCTTCCCGCAGGCTGGCAGGGCAATCAGGCGCCTGTGGTCAAGCAAGTAGACGTCGTGCTTGTTGACGATGATGAGGCACTCACCGCGCTGTTAGCCCATACACTCAAAATTCGAGGCTATACAACTCACTGCATGACGGATGGTCAAGTTGCGGTCGACGTATTGTGCGGACGCGAGCCTCGTCTCAAGACGAAGGTCATTCTGCTGGACATAAGTCTGCCCGGTTTGGACGGGTTTGGCGTGCTAAGACAGCTCGCCAATGATCAAATCCTGCGTCGCACCAAGGTAATCGTACTGACCGCCCGTGCACTGGAAACGGAGGTGCTGAAGGCCTTGGAGCTTGGCGCCTTTGATCATCTGGCTAAACCTTTCAGCATGCCGGTATTGATGCAGCTTGTCCGCCGGGCAATTGAGCTATGACGATGTCGCCTGACTTCCTAGCTGACATGCTCCGCGTCATCGTTGCGGTTGAGCTGATCTGTATTCTGATCGGTGTCGTGCTCGTCGTGGGACATGGCCTCTGGCTTTGGCATGATAGAAAACGAAGCAAGCGTCTGCTTACCGTGGCCCATGAAAGATTAGCATTGCTGCTTGAAGAAGACCCTCCCAGGACGGGATATGAACAGTTCGAACAGCTTCCCCGGCGGCTGCAATTCCGGTTGTTAGGAGATATCCTTCCCAGCCTCAGCGGCGCGCAACGACAGAAACTTTCTGAGCTTGCTGTGGGACTGGGTCTCGTCGCGCAGGCATTACAAGAGTGCCGCAGTCGATGGTGGTGGCGGCGCCTTCGCGGCGCCCGCTTCTGTACATCGTTGGGATATTCGCACGCCTTAATCCTGACGCTGTTGGCCGATCCTCATCCCATCGTCAGAGCACAGGCTGAGGAGTGGGCATCTGAGTGTCCGACACCCGATCTCATTACCCATCTATTGGACCTGCTACGGGATGAAGCAACTTTGTGTTACTACACAGCGCAAGACTCTCTCCTTCGAATGGGAGATCCCGTGATAGAGCCATTGGTTTCTTATCTCTCAAGCCATTCTGAAAGGGCCTATCTGGAGCCTGCCCTGACGGTTGCGTTAGGCCTCTCTGCGCCTGAATTTTTGCCGATTGCGCTCACCCTGTCAGGACATCAGTCCCTGACGGTGCGCTTGCGAGCCGTCTTGTTGCTCGGAGCGCTTGGAGGAAAAGATGTGGTGAATACGTTACTGGAACGGCTCGACGATGTTGCGCCAGAAGTCCGAACGGAAGCCGCTCGTGCGTTGGGGGCTCTCGGCCATTGGCCGGCGGCCAGGCGCCTGGCGCTGGCACTGCGGGATCAGGAATGGACGGTGAGGCGAGAGTCGGCCTTAGCGTTGCGCGCCGTGGGCGCACCAGGCATTTTGTTTCTGCGACGCGCGCTCACCGAGAAAGATGGATTCGCCGCGGACATGGCGAGGCAAGTCCTGGATATACCCGAGACGACGGCAGTTCTCTTGCCGTCGGCCTCATAATGTCTTCAGCTTTTGTTGAGTCCTGGCTGGTTCCTCTCAATTGGGGCATCCTGATCTATTTTTTACTGATCAACAGCTTTTATGCGCTTTTGCTGGTGAGCGCCGCCTGGGAAATTCGTCGGCACGTCCTGACCATCAAAGGCGAGAGCCGCTGGAAACTCTTAAGCTCTCGCGTCGTGCCGTCCATTACCGTGCTGGCGCCGGCAAACAATGAGGCATCGACGATTGCCGAAAGCGTGCGGGCGCTGCTTGGCCTCTACTACCCAAATTTGGAAGTCGTGGTCATCAACGATGGATCTAGTGATCAGACGATGGAAGTGCTGCAGCGAGAATTTGATCTTATTCCCATCCACAGCATTTTTAACCGCCGCCTGGAAACCAGGCCGATCAGGCAGCTCTACCGTTCGCAGAGCCATCCAAGTCTCTTGGTCGCCGACAAGGAAAAGGGTGGCAAGGCGGATGCGCTGAATGCTGGACTCAATCTGGCAACCGGCGATCTGGTCTGCGCGATTGACGCGGATACGATGATTGAGCCGGACGCTCTGCAGCGTATGGTGCGGCCGTTCTTGACCGGATTCGACGTGGTGGCGGCGGGAGGCACGATTAGGGTCGTGAACGGATCCTCCGTTGTTAGAGGCCGGGTAGTCAAATGTCGAGTCGCGCCTCGCCCCCTGGCTGGAATGCAGCATGTGGAGTACCTGCGGGCATTCCTTTTCGGCAGGCTAGGCTGGAACTCCCTAGGCGGAAATATGATTATCTCAGGCGCTTTTGGCCTGTTCAAGCGGCAGGCAGTCATGGCCGTTGGTGGCTATACCAGAGCCACCGTCGCCGAGGACATGGAGATAGTCGTCAAGATAAGACGTTTGGGATATGAACAAAACAATGTTCAACGGATAGAATTCATTCCCGACCCCGTTGCGTGGACCGAAGTGCCCGAATCGCTCCTTAACCTTGGCCGGCAACGAGACCGGTGGCATCGGGGTCTGGCCAACGTTTTGTGGCGACACCGTGGCCTCTTGCTGAACCGGCGCTATGGCGTCCTGGGGCTCGTGGTCTATCCATACTTTGTGTTTGTTGAATTGCTCGCGCCCCTGGTAGAGGCCATCGGCCTTGTTTCCGTGGGGATCGGTCTTCTGTTTGACGCTGTCGATATGTCGTTCGCCATCTTATTTTTCTGTGTGGCCTACGGCTTTGGCCTCGTCATGACGATTGCTACGGTGGTTCTCGACGAAGTGATCTATCACCGATCCGAAACGCTCCGCGATCGCGTGATGTTGCTGGGATGGGCGCTTTTGGAGCCGATCGGTTACCGACAATGCACCGTCTACTGGCGTCTGCGCGGATTGCTGAAGTTTTTTCAAGGACGGACCGATTGGGGAGTCATGGACCGTCGAGGGTTCACGCGCCCGCCTGCGGAAGCCCGAAGTCATTCAAGGACGTGAGGAGGTTTGCACTGACTGTCGCTATTTGGAGTTGGGCCTGGGGGACCGCGGGTGCTTCGATTGACAGTGTCAACGTGAGAGGACCGATCCCCGCCGCCATCCAGGAAATCGAGATCATCTATACCGAGGGCTTGTCGCCGACGGTCACGTTCAGCCCGTTGGCCGCACCTCCGGTGCGGGACCCCGTGCGGTCGTCCGCAGTGACCGTCGACCTCTTGAAGATGATCACGAAGGTCAAAGCCTTCGGAACATGCGAAGCGTCGTCGGATCGCAGC
>JBBRRL010000334.1:0-3753 GCA_038200775.1 Nitrospirales bacterium | reverse complement strand
TGTGGTACTCTGCCTCGTCGCGTTTGGACTAGGATGGGCGCTTTACATTCCTCCCGTCCCAGGATGCGGCAGTGACTTCTGAACCTCGGCTTTGATGACCTCTGCTGCGCCTATTTCCATCGTGCCCACGCGTTGCCAGCGTATGACGCCCCCTTGATCAATAATGTAGACGTTGGGAATAAACCGCCCGCCTCCATACAGCTTATCTGTCTCTTTCTTGGGATCGGTCATGTACGGATATGTGACCTTGAGTGGAAACTCCTTCAGAAAGTCCTTGACCCTCTCGCGCGAATCGCCGGCGGAATTGACGCCCAAGACCTGTACATTGGGGTTCCCTTTGAAGGCGTCGCTCACTTTCTGCATTTCCGTCCCCTGGATCATGCAAGGCTCGCAGATATGGAACAGACCGAGCACAATAACTTTACCCTTGTACTGAGAGAGACTCAGCGACTGCCCTTCCAGCGTCTCCAGTGTAAAGTTAGGCGCGGGATCGCCGACTTTGAAGAACCCTTTTGCGTGGAGAACAGGAGCGCTGCAAAGGACGAGTAGGAGGAGAATCATTGCCGCCTGGAGATGCGTGCGAACTGTGCCGCCCATAGGTTTACCTCATTGTGTCAGCCGCGGACTCTCAATATCGTAGCATAGCAAGGAAAATGGGGGCAACGTCAGTAGCCGTACAGGCGGGCACGTCCCCAAATTAGGAGTACAACCGGCGAGTAACCACTAAATCGATGGTTACGCGGCCAGGTTGCACTTCGACAAGCTCAGTGCGAACGGAGAATGATAGCCGTTCGTGGTGAGCCTGTCGAACCATGGACGGCGCTACCAGGGTATCTGTTACAGTCCACTAGATGAGCCCGCGCCGAGATAAGTATTCGCGGTCGATCTGAACCTCGGGTCGAGTGGAACCCCGTCGCTCCTCAAGCAAGCGATCGATGTACTTCCCGATAAGGTCAGACTCGAGGTTCACAGGATCTCCCACCACCTTAATGCCAAGCGTGGTGTGCTTTGCGGTATGCGGAATGATCGTGACCCTGCAGCCATGAGCGGTGACCTCGTTGATCGTGAGACTCACCCCATCCACCGTGATCGCGCCTTTCGGAACGCATAACCGCAAAACCGGGTGCGGAGCTTCAATTGTCAGATGGATAGCATTGACATCCTGCACACGTTCGCGGATCGTCCCCATCGCGTCAATATGCCCTGTGACCACATGCCCGCTCAATCGGGAGGTGAGCCTCATCGCGCGTTCTAAATTCACCGGATCACCGGCTTTCAAAAATCCCAGCGTGGTGACTTTTAAGGTTTCTGTGGAGAGATCGATGCGGAATCTGTCTTCCTCAGAAGCCACGACCGTCATGCAGGCCCCGTTCAGGGAGACACTCTCTCCAACGGTCAGGCCTTCCATCACACTTTGCGCTAAAACTGTGAGTGATGCCCCCTGAGGCCCTCTCACGACTCCTTGGATGACGCCCATCTCTTCGACAATTCCGGTAAACATAAAGGGTCTCACTCTGATCCAATCACCGATCAGCGTGATTATAGCATGCGGTTTTTTTCATCAACTCAGTGTACTGCTGTTTCGTGCGTGACGGCCAGCCAAAATCCCGCTGCCGCCACTAGGACAACTCCCCCTAGGATGAGAAAAGCGGACTGAAATCCCATCCCTCCGACCAACAATCCTGCCAGCATCGGCCCCAACGCATGACCGATATCCATGATGGCTCCCTGCATCCCCATGGCCGACCCGAGAGTCTTTAGCTCGGAGAGATCCGCCACGAGGGCCGCCGCTGAGGCGTTCACAATCGCCTCACCGAAACCGAATAGGGCGCATAATAATAAAAGGCCTGAAAATGCGCGCGCGTACGGAATCGCGGCGATTACCAGCGCGCACGTGATTAATCCCAAGACGATAAGGGGCCGACGCCCGATCCTGTCGGAGGCCCATCCCATCGTAGGGCGTGAGACAAAAGACGTGATGCTTTGCACTCCAAACAGAATGCCCGCTTGCGCCGCATCCATGCCGAGACTCACAACATAAATAGGTAGAAACGCCATGAGCGCGCCGTTCGCTAATTGCCGGGCGCCATCGGTAGCGCTTGTCACCATCACTCGAAAGTTGTTGATGACAGTCCGTGCGCCCTTAGCCATATCCCCCAGGACTGCCGCCGTGCCAGCACCCGCAGCGGCATGTCGCGCTTGCGGGGGCCAACGGATCACCAGAAACAACAGGAATGCCATGCAACCGGCAAGACCCGCGGCCGCAAATGCCCATCGAAATCCTGACATCGTCATCAGCCATCCGCCTAACAGCGGTCCAAGCATTGCGCCGCCCTGAGTTGCGGCGGTGTACGAGCCGAGGGCAACACCCCGCGTCCCTTTGAAGAGATCGGCGACCACCGTCATCGCGATCGGACCAAAAATAGCGGTCGCCAAGCCGTGCAAAAATCGCAACCCAATCAACCAGCGAACATCCTCTACAAAGAGGTAGCCAAATGGCGGCAGCGCGAAGGCCAAGAGTCCCACGAGCAGCAACCATCGACGGTCATAGATGTCCGCCAGCGCCCCTGCAGGCCATTTCAGTAGCACACCGGTCAACGTCGAGGCGGACACGATGAAACCAATCATCTCTGGCTTGGCGCCCAACGACCGGGCGAAGAGCGGCAGGAGCGGCATTCGTATCAGGTTATAACTGATGAACGCGAACAGACCGACGACACAAAGCAGCGCGAAGGATTGCTTGCTAGTCATGTAGGATCATTCATTCGCGGGAACCTATTTCAGCCGACCCATCACCAAAATATCCGCGCCTATGCGTGAGACGGTGACGCCCTTGAGCGCCAGTGCCTCCACCAGACGCGCTGGCGAGGATCCGCCGATGGCTCCCACCGCGTCATTTCCTCCCAGCAATTTCGGGGCAATGAAATACATTACCCTGTCGACAGCGCCGCTCCGAAGCACTGACGCGCTCACTTCTGCGCCTCCCTCGATAAGGACCGCATTGAGCCCCCGGCGGCCCAACTCGGCCAGTACCGTTTCCCATGCGAAACGCCCGCCACGATCGGGCAACGCCAGTACCTCCGCGCTACAGCGCTCCAATAGGTCGCGCTTCTTTTTGAGAGAGGACCGTGTGGTCAACACCAAGGTGGCGGCTTGACCATCGGTCAGCACCTTAGCTTCAAGAGGGATCTGGAGTTTTGGATCCAGGATGATACGCAGAGGATTTGTCGCGCGACGCGAGTTCTTTCGCGCGGCCAGGCTTGGATTGTCAGCCAGAACGGTGCCGATCCCGACAAGGATGCCGTCGGAAGCCTCGCGCAGCTTACGGACCATTCGCCTTGCCGCAGGGCCGGTAATCCACTTTGACTCTCGTTGAGCCGTGGCGATCTTGCCATCCAGCGTGGCAGCAATTTTGAGGGTCACAAAGGGACGCCCGGTCGTGACGCGCGTGCGATAAGGCTCGATCAGAGCTTCTGCCTCAGATCGGGAAATCCCTACTTCGACCTTCACCCCCGCACGGCGCAACGCGCGAATGCCTCGTCCCCTCACCTTGGGATTCGGATCGCGTGTCGCCACGACCACACGCCCGATCCCTGTCCTCAAGATCGCAGGGACGCACGGTGGTGTGCGTTTATCCAGATGACAGCACGGCTCGAGGCTTACGTAAAGAGTCGCCCTAGATGCCCTTGGCCCCGCCTGGCGCAACGCCAGGATTTCAGCATGCGGAAGTCCTGCACGTCGATGAAATCCAAC
>JBBRRL010000333.1:0-3760 GCA_038200775.1 Nitrospirales bacterium | reverse complement strand
CTGGCTCATCCTTCCGAACTTCGGGACCCACGGCGAAGGCAAGCATGAGGCGGTCTTCGCGCCCAACTGGTCAGACGCTACCGCGCTGATCGGCGTCGTCGGAGCGTTCCTCGCGGTGTTCGGCTACTTCCTCAAGCGCAACAAGGTCATCGCGATCAACGACCCCCGCCTTGAAGAGTCGCTCGACCGCGTCGCTGATCTTTAGCGATGTTGGGCCTGGGATACTTCTTGCCCCGCAGCGGGCACACAACATCGCAGATACATTTTCCACATCTGCATAGAAACCGTCGCGCTCGAAATGCAGAGTGGTACGGCCCGGCCTCATGGGGGCGCCGCACTCAGGACAGGACTTAGTCCGCGCTACTGCTGTCTTTTTTTGCGAACCTGATCTTTTTTCCATTGGTTTCTGTGTGGAATATACGTCGTTATGATCTCGACTGTTTGCTTGGACCGGAATTCTAACACAACATGGACAGGAAGCCCATTCGCATTCTGGCCGAATACCAAGCATCTATGACGCTTCGGGTAACGTTCGATTATCTTACCTTTCATCACCACTCCGATCATGTCGCCAACAGTGATGCCGTCCTTAAAACCTTCCGTTAATGCATGATCGGTGAAGAAGAACGTGCCCTGCTGTATGAGGATGCGAAGGTCTTCGATTTTGATCTTTTTGGGCATGCCGACCTAATCTCATTCAGCATTGAGCTTTAGACACGCAGGCTTGAAAAAGGTGACCGTGACTCAAGCTCCTGCGAGTCACACTAAGTGATAACAACTAATTGCGGTTATAGGTATCGTTCGGTATCACGGCGGAAAGGTCACGTGTATACAGGTCATACCGGCACATTGGGGAAAGCGTGAAAAAGGCCAGCTTTACTGAAATCCAATTATGGTAGTGGATGTGAATCCTGACTCTCCCCGCCAATGGCGCAAGCTCCGACTGCGGTCGTTCCTCCATGTCACCTCTTGGTCCTACACTCGGAGCGCGAAATGGCGACCCTCCGCATTCAATTAAGCCGGACTCAATCTAACCAAGCGCGGCTTGTACCCTCGCCCAGAACCTTACAAACAGAAGGCCATACGACGGGACATGCTGAGACTCTTCTGGGTTTCATCACTCCCATTCCGTAGAGCTACAGGTTCAGTATAATAGGAACATACTGTGTTCTAGAACGATCCGTGGATGTTATGGAGACAAACGAGCGGACGGCGCTGGTTCGACATAGGCGGATACCTACCGGATGGAGGAATGACATGGCGACACAAGTAACAATTAATAATCCAGCTAAGGCGAAAGAATATTTCGAAGCAAAAAACTCATTCACGACCGGCCCCGTGGAACTCGAACGAATGATGAAGAACCACGAGGTCAATGTGGTGGATGTGCGGGCGGCTGACGATTATGCCGAAGGCCACATTCCAGGTGCGATCAATCTACCCAAGGATCAGTGGCAGACCCCGACAGGGCTCCGTAAAGATAAACCCAACGTGCTCTATTGCTATTCATTGGTATGTCATCTTGCCGCCACGGCAGCGGTCGAATTCGCCGGCAAAGGATATCCCGTGATGGAATTGGATGGTGGGTGGCGCTGGTGGAAGGACGATGAATTTGCGATCGAGAAGTAAAATCATCAGTATCTATTGATCTGCCTGCAAGGTTGCGCTGTCTTATAATGTTGTCGCTTAGTTACTGGACCACCGGATGCTGGCCGGGGAGGAAGGAGCTATGAGTACATTGCAAATCGGCGATCATGCGCCAGGATTTCAACTGCCCGGCGTTGACGGACACGCATTCAGACTTGAAGAATTCGCCGGCAAGCCCATTCTCGTCGTGATCTTCAGCTGCAACCACTGTCCGTATGTGCAGGCTTACGAAGATCGAATGATCTCCATCCAGCGGGATTATCGGGGTCACGGCGTTCAGTTGGTCGCCATTAACTCAAACGACGACACCGACTATCCACAAGACAGTTTCAATGCCATGGTGGAGCGTGCGACCGCCAAGGCTTTCAATTTTCCGTATCTGCGTGACGCTGACCAATCAGTGGCCAAGGCCTATGGAGCAACGCACACACCGCAGTTGTTTGTCTTTGATCATGGCCGGAAGCTCCGCTATACGGGAAAGATCGATGACAACTGGCAGAACCCGGCGGCCGTGAAAAGGCAATATCTCCGTGAGGCGTTGGATGCATTGTCAGGAGGAGCCGCGCCTGCGGAGGCCGAAACACACGCGATCGGTTGCACCATCAAATGGGCTTCCTAACCAGCGGAGCCAGTCTACATTCTGAGCTTCGTTCGAATCTTCTGTACGATCACTTCGGGCTGATGGGATACATCGACGACAATATCGTCCTGAGGTTCCTCGATAATCTCAAATTGGCTTTTGAGCAGATTCACCTTCATGAAATGATTGGTTCGTTGCACCAGGCGCGCTTCGATCAATTCAAAACTACCCTTCAGATAGACAAGGCGCATGCGCGTCGGATCTACCAATAGCGTTTTTCGGTAGTCGGCTTTTAAGCATGAGCAGGTCAGCACCGCGTTCGTGTTGTCCCGCATCCATGCCTCAATGACCGCGCACATGGCTGTAAGCCACGGCGCCCGGTCGGCATCGTCCAGCGGAATCCCACGGCTCATCTTCTCAATGTTTGCTGGAGGATGAAACTCATCCGAATCGCGAAAAGTCCAGGACAGCTGTTTGGCCAGCAGTCGCGCGACCGTCGTCTTGCCGGAGCCGGCAACCCCCATGACGATAATGATCATCGTGCGCCTACTTTTGCACAATACTCGTCCCGCCTCGGAAGCGTCGCACGAAAGCCGGTCGACAGCCCGGCAATGCGGCTCATAACGGGCAGATCGGCTACTTCGGCAAAATTGGGCTGCCGTACCTGCTCTCGACATCCACCTGCTTGTAGTTGTGCATCGTAGTGGGTCTCCAAACTGAACCCGAGGATCGGATCCCCCGCCGCAGCAAGGAGCACTGAACCATCACGTGGTGAGGCGAAGTTCTCGGCCAAGGCGGGAAGAATCCAGTTGCCGTAAGACCGCATCTGTGTGGCGAGCAGGGCGCCCAGGCCCAAAAGAAAATCGCGGCGTCGCATTAAGTGGATTCAAGCATAGTCGACGCAGCTCCGGCAATGCTCTGCGGTTACGCTTGACCCGAGTGCAGAGGTGTGGTCTTCTTGTGCCGGAATTGCCCGGGGACTGTTCTTTTCATGCTGGATGACGAGCTGAAACTACTGCACAGTTTGTATCTGGAACTCGGCGCGACCACGATATTGGCGGCCGCGCTCTTCGGCGTTTATTTTTTCATTGCACGCAAGCGAGACAAGCGCGTTCCCTGGAATTTCTTCGCCCTGTTTATCGTGACCGTAGTTCTATATTTCATTCTGATACTCGATGAGAGTGAACTGCCATTTCTTCAAGGTATCAATCTTTGGCAGAGTGTCTCTCTCTGGCTGAAGTTCAGCGCGTACCTCACCACCACGTTTTTCTTCATCAAGGCGATAGACCTGGTCGTCGTGGAAGATTTTCTCATCGCCAAGAAGGGCTTCTATGTCCCTCAGCTGTTGAGACTGATGTTTATGATTGCCGCCCTGGCTGTCGCGGGCCTAATTTTCCTTCGCACGGTGATGGGGATCAACGTGATTGCGCTCGTGGCCATCCCCACGGCGCTCACGGCGGTCGTCGGTTTTGCCCTTCAGGACACCATCAAACGGTTCTTCGCCGGAATCACCTTGGGGAAGTTGGTGAGGGT
>JBBRRL010000332.1:0-3763 GCA_038200775.1 Nitrospirales bacterium | reverse complement strand
ATCTAATCGCCGCCAGTGGTATGCAGCAACTACGCGCAGCCATCAATTTGCTAGTGAATGGACAGTCGGGGCAACGGCATTTACACCAGCTGAGATCGGAAACCCAGGCCATAGTTAAATCTGTTTATGACCGGCTCGTCGACTGGATTGCGATTGAGCGCCTGCCGCTGTCCGATCTGGGAGCGAGTCAAGCATCGCTGGAAAGAGAGATTCATAATCTCGACCTCGGGGAACGAGCCCTACTAGCCGACTTAACCAGCCGCAGCGCCCGGAACGAAGCACAGCTTCGGCGCGAACTGGGCCAAGGAGAACTCCTAAAGAAACTTCATCTCGAAATTGACCCAATAATCGATCGCACGGACCCGCTTCGCGAGCGCGATCAGAATACTCTTGAGATCGCGATACAAAAGACCACTCGCGAATGGCTGGCGTCCTCTGATAGCGTCTACACAAAGTGGGCTGAAAATTTCCACACTGATACTTCTTGGGTGATGACTCAGTTAGGATCCATCTTGACGAGCGTCTCCTCACACGGAGGACTGCGGGAGCAGATGGCAATTTCTGTGGACCAGTATTCTGTGACGGTAAGGCCAGCGGTTCGTACGCGGCCGAGCGATGAAGGATCGTTTTCGACTGCGATCAACGTTGCTGGCCAATTTCTGCCGATTTCTGGTGCTGGCCTCGCGGCAGCTGGATTAGCCACGGGTGCCGTCCTCCTCGCACCCCTGGGGGTAGCTATTGCGGTAGGTGGCATCGTAGCGATGGCTAGAAACCGTGGAAAGCGGCAAACGACGCTGGGACTCCTCCGCGCGAATCAGAAGGCCAGTCTTGAATTCATAGCCGACGAGGTCAAGACATGGCTTGTCGAGCAGGTAGGCCTCTTGAATTCATCGTTTGCGGCTGAGATCTCCGGAACGATAGATGCCGAGCGCGTCGCTTTGATCAACTCACTGGCGAGATTACAGCGAAGAAGATCCGAATCAGAATTCATGCGTTACGCCGAACGCGTAGACCGGCTCGCTGTGCTAACGGGTCAAGGAGTAGATTTTCTCAACTGCGTATGACAAACAATGTGTGCCGTACCATAGTTTATGGCATGCAGCCTCCGTTTGGGTGGGCGGCCCGGGATCAAGTTCTTTTGCCTGGCCAGCCGCTAGAGCAGGGCGGCCGCGAGCCGGCGGCGGAGTTTGTCCGCACCCAGGAGGGCGAGCCCGGCTTGAAGATAATCTTTAACCTAGGTACTGATTAGGCTTCCCCTTTATCTTGGTCGTCTTTTAGCGTTGATGCGGAACCCTTCGTGCTCGGACGGGCATCGACGTAGATGGGCTGCAAGGAGATACCCTTTGCCTTCGACAGCGCCTCGCAGGTGCCCCTCACTATCTTGAGTCGCTCCTCGCTCATGTCGCGGTCGTTGAAGCCGACGCACAGGTAGTAGCCCAAATCGGCCTTGGCGCTCTTGAGGTATTGGGGCAACTGCTTTGACGCACCAGTAAAGAAGGCAGACGTCTCGATGAACTTGACCTCGGTGAACGCACGTCGCTTCCAGCCCTGCGAGAACTTGAAGTCGACCGAGCCGCGTCCAAGGTCAACCTCCCGTGAGAGGTCGACGTTCGCAGCCTCACACATGGGCACCCACATCGATTTCGCAACCGCTTGAACGATCTTCTCCTTACGGTGGATCGTGTACTTATCGTTCCAGAGCACTTTCCAGAGGTCTGTCTCTTCGATGGCGTGCTTGAATCGCTCCATCAGGGATCGAACCCATTCATCGAACTTCTCTGGCGATTCCGGTTGGTTTAGCGGGCTCTGTGCCTGGGACGCCCTGCGCCCTTCCTCCTCCCAACCGACAAGCAGATCAGGGTCATTCTGGACGTCGTATGGCTTATGGTCCTGTGCGGCGATTTGATCGACGTACTCGATTGCGAGATTGGGATGCTCCCGCGCAACCCGAAGAGCGGCTTGGCGCTTCTCCGCTTGCGAGAGCGACTCGCTGAGATCGTAGTTCAAGTCGAATCGCAGGATCGCACCTGCGTTGATCTCCGACCAGTTCCAGAAGCCTTCGGGGGTGACACGCGGGATGTCGTTCATAAACCGCTCGGGCGCCAGGAGGATGGCGCCATTGAAAACCGGGCTGCTGGGAAGTGCGAGGCGGTCCGGCGAGTACCAGCGACCGTGCTGTTTGCTCCATCGCGCGTGCGGGACGGGAACTATTTCAGTGGGGATACCATGACGCTCAACGATCTGCTGCGTGTAGATTATGAAGCGCCGCTTGATCACGTTGCAGAACATGTCACTCAACCGGTCTAGCCCCATGCCATCGCAGAAGAGACGGAACGTTTCGACGTAGTGCAAGTTGATCGCAGCGCGGCTGCGAAAGAGTTCCAACGCCTCTGCCATTTGTTGTGCGTAATATTCGCCGGTACCGCGGCCCTCAGGATGTCCCATCGACAGCCCGAGCGCGAACTCTTTGGGCTCAGGAAACATAAG
The DNA here is from genome assembly GCA_038200775.1 of Nitrospirales bacterium. Lineage (GTDB taxonomy): Bacteria > Nitrospirota > Nitrospiria > Nitrospirales > NS-4 > NS-11. Next base: position 1,276 of record JBBRRL010000332.1, on the reverse strand, counting down.
GAGCCGAACGGCCTTGCCCCAGTACGGAGAGCGACGATTGCCTTCAGCCTTGTTTATGAATCCACGCACAAGGTCGAAAAACTCGATGAGTTCATCGTGCGCGCCAGCCCATAGTGGATCGAGGTCCTCGAATACCAGAAACGGGTCGATGTAGAGGGGCGTATCAGCCTCAACGATCAGGTCGAACCAATCGTCATCGACCTCTCGCGTCACGCCAAACTTCTTAGCAAACCGCATTGCGTTACTACCTCCGTGTCCGGGTGTCCATCACCTCCTCACGCATGGATATCAGCAAAGCATCGAACGTGACATTTTCCGCAACGCCACGCCGAGCAACATCCCCAGATTTGGGTAACCTACCGGTATGAAACCCCACCTGCATCATCAGCCACAGAAGACCCAGTCATCGCGCATTACAGTGCCTGGAAGCGAGCCAACTCGGAACGTTCATCAACGGACCGACCCTTGCCGCTCGTCGAATCAGCGGCGAGACGTATTGAGCTGTGCTTGCCGGTCATTGTGAGCGGTCTCTACGCTTCGCGCCTTGCCGGCGTAGCGACAACCCACCTTCGCTCTCGCGACGGCGGGCATCAATGGACTCGTCCTGGTTCGGGAACTATCGTAGACTCTGCACCGAGCTCGTATCAAGAATGGCACTTTCACGAGTGTATTAGTTAATCCATATCCGAAAGCGGCAAAAATGTCAGAAATTAACGGCCGGGTGCGTCGAATGGCCGAAGCAGAGCAGGCGGCGGCCCTCAAGCGTCAAAGGGCTGCGGCCGATTTACGCCGCAGAGAGGAATCACAAGCACGAAACCACGAGGAGGTGGAACGGCTCTGTAACGAGTTCTACGGATGGGCCATGGGGCCGGCGAAAGGACGGGTCAAACCAGAATGGTTCTCCCGAATACGCGGCTGGCGACTCTACTACCAGGGAGGGGGACCAGGTTCGGAAGGCAGCACCGCGGGTACTGCAGGCATCCAGTTGATACTCACCACGTCTCCAACGATCTTCCTACTCGTTGAAAAAGGAGAGGCCTTGTTCTTCGGCAAAAAGACGCTCTATGACAAGAGGCGTGCCCCGAGGTCGCCAGCGCTAGGGGTCATCAGGATCGATGAAATGAAGGACACCATTGCGAACTACGTGCTACAGGCCGGGATTCCTTGGCCCTATGCCGACTGAGCATCGTCGTCTTGACGAACTACGGCGCTCCATCTTTATGTGGAGCGCAGGGGTAACGGCCAAGCCAAGACCTCGGAGAAGAGGTAGAGCGCT
>JBBRRL010000331.1:0-3766 GCA_038200775.1 Nitrospirales bacterium | reverse complement strand
TGTTCAAATCGGTGACGACGAGGTCTACAGCCCCCCGGGCAAGCCTCTCCAGAGCCTCGAGGCCATTCGCGGCCTGGACCGAACCAAACCCGGCCTTCTTCAGATAGAGCGCGACGAGCTTGCGGGTCACCGCGCAGTCATCCACGATCAGGGCTTGCTTTTGCATTGCTCGCTCCTCTCCATCGCCTTCTTGTAGATCACCGTATTGTTCAAAGGGATCGGGCGAAAGACCCGCGTGACATTGTGCAAGGTTTCCGAAAATCCAATCACCAGATATCCGCCTGGATTCAAGCAGTCGTAAAAGCTCTCGACGACGCGCTTCTTCGCCTTGTCGTCGAAGTAGATCAGGCAGTTGCGGCAGAAGATCACATCCATACCTTTCATCAGACGGACCTGGGCGGTATCGAAGAGATTGATATGGGCGAACCGCACAAGCCGCTTCAACTCGGGCTTCACACCGTGAAGCCCCTCCTCCATCGTGAAGTACCGCCTGAGCAGTGGACCCGATACATGCCGCATTGCATACGTTCCATAGAGTGCGCGCCGGGCGCTTCCCAAGGCTGCTTCGCTGATATCGCTGGCGGCGACCTCGACGTTCCACCCTTTCAGTTCCAGTCCCCGTTCCAAAAGAAGAATGGCCAGGGTATAGGCTTCGTCGCCGGTTGAGCAGGCCGCACTCCAGATCCTCACGCGTTTCGTCTCTTGGTTTTCCTTGATCACTTCTGAAAGGATGAGATCGTTGAACGCCAGCAACTGAGGAAGGTCCCGAAATAGAAAGGTCTCGTTGGTCGTCACAGCGTTGAAGAGCTCGGGGAGCTCTTTCTCCCGCAGGCCGTCGGTCTTGAGCAGTGCCACGTATTCCTCGAAGCTTGCACAGTTCCTCTCGGTCAGACGCGACTCTAGCCGGGAGTCGAGCAGATACTTTTTGTTCTCCGGAAAATAAATCCCGCTCTTTTCGTAGATCAGGTCTCGAAGAGTCGCGAAGGTCTGCAGGCTCATTTCCACTGATCGTCACCTTCACCTCCTCCATGTAGGTCATCCAGAGCCTGTGCGGCCGCCGCGCTCACATCGGCATTGCAATCCCACATCAATTCACTGATTGTCTCGCTCGCTCGCATGTCTCCGAGCTTGCCTAGCGCCTGTACTGCCATTCGTCGTATAAGGGATGACTCGTGTTCATTTTTTGCGATGAGCGCTAGTGCAGGCAGTGCAGCCACGCTGCATCGTATGCCGAGCGCCTCGGCAGCCCTGTACCTGACCCAGAGATCTGAATCGCCCAGCCCTTGAACCAGTAAGATCTCGTCAGTCTCTGTGTCCTGTCGGCTGGACAGGGCCAGAACCGACGCCAACCGGACCTTCTCGTGACCGTCAGTGATGGCCAATCGCAAGAGATCGAAGGCGGCTCGTCCCGGATACGTGCCGATCGCCTCAATGACCGCCGCGCGCACCAGCCATGAAGGATCACCGACTGCGTCCTGCAGCGGCCTGAGAGCACTCGGCAGTCGAAGTTTTCCCAAGCCGCGCGCAGCGGACTCCCGCACTTCTTCACGCTGGTGGACTAACAGCTCGATGAGTCGCTCACCCACCGACGGATGGGGGACAGCGCACAAGGCCGCGACAATTGCAGCGCGGACATCGGCATACGGCTCTACGATGAGGCGCTCGCACAGCGGTTCGATACCACACTCATTAGTCCAGCTGCCCAAGACCGTCGCCGCTGCAGCCCGCACGTGTCCGTTTTCATCCTGCAACGCCGAGATGACACAGCGGATGGCTATTGGATCGCCGATCCGTCCCAGGGCCTTGAGTGCCTGCCGTCGTACATCGCGATCACCATTCCGGAGCAGAAGGTGGGCTAAGGATGGTACCGCCTCGCGCGCATGCAGCTTGCCCAGTGTCTCCGCAGCAAGCGACACGACCCGCTCGACCGGGCAAGTGAGCGAGGCCACCAGAGCAGACACATCGGCACATCGGAGAAGTGCACGTCCCGCCTGCTCGTAGAGCTCGTCAGCATCGCCGTGAAACCTCGTGGCGGCGCCTTGCAGACCGACGAGGATCGCAACTGTTCCGGCTGGATTCTTGATCATCTCAAACCCTCTGATGCCCGCCAGAACGACCTGGTCGTCCTCGGCTTGCAGGGCGTCTTCGAGCATAGGGACGAACCACTCAGGAGCGACCATCGATTTGAGATCCAGGCTGTTCGCCCCTGCGAGCGTGACAATACTCTTCGTCAAGAGATACCGAAGATCCCGATCCGTGGAGGGCAGAAGATCCAACATCAGCTTGACGCAAGCCGCCGAGTCCAGGAAATTCCCCAGCGCTTCGATGGCGGCATACCGGATCGCCTCCGAACTATCTTTCAGCAGTGCCATCAACGCCGGTATAGCGGTGGAATCGGCAATCTGCCCAAGCGAGTCCACGACCGAAAAGACAACCCATTCATCGTCATTCAGAAGCCCAAGCAGCTTTGGGACTGCGTCCTGCGCGCGCAACTTGCCCAACGCCTCCGCCGCAGATCCACGCACATTCGGATCTCGATCCTCAAGAGCCGCGATCAGCGCTGGTACCGCTCGAAGGTCTTTCAACTTCCCTAGGATATCGGTCATAAACTTTCGGATATGGGGATCGTCGTGCCTCAGCAGAGGCAGCAGTAGCTCTAGGGAACTGCCCCCTGTCTGTTCCAACACCTCCAGCGCGAGATTCCGAATGCTCACATCTTCGCGAAGCAGCGGCACCAAGGAAGAAACAACATGCATTCCGCCGATTCGGATCAGCGCCGCCATGACAGCTTCTTGCACACCGGCATTCCCGTCCTTGAGCCCGTCAATGAGTGGGGGCAGCGCCTGATGCCAGTTGTATTCACCGAGCGATTGCGCCGCCTGCCGCCTGACTCCTGGATCCGAACTCCGAAAACGCTCCAGACAGGTCTCAAAGCTGATCGCAGTCATCAATTGCCTCCTGGGGCTACAGGGACACTTCGCTGATTTCGCAACCATTCCTCGACATCCCGAACAAGAAATCGCCAGTGCTTACCGACCTTAAAACCTGGAACGGTGTGGTTTTGGGCTAACTTATAAACGGTTGACTTCGGCACGCGCAGAAGCGCAGCGACCTCTGCCAAGGTCAATACCTGGGTTTCAGAAGACATAATTCGTTCCCAGTCGGCGTTTTAGTGGTGCTTATTGCTCGTTACTATATCGGTGGGGACAAGAGTTGACTTAAGAAGAAATCACTAGCGGAGGCGATCAGAGGCCGGATATGACAATTTAGGACTTCTCATGAGTATTTTCCCGCTCCTGCTAAAACCAATTCACATCCCACAAAAGCAACGACAGGCCCAGCAGGAGAAAGTTCATGGCCGTATTCGGCACCATGCGGTTCATGCCGGATGGACCGTTTGTGACCTGCTGCCGGAACAACATATGATCCATCTTGACGTCCCAGCCAATCAGGTAGCCTCCAAGACGAATCGCGCCTACAATAACAAGTAGCGACGCCAGGAGGCTCGCGAGGATGCGCCTGCTTTGCGACATCTGTGGACGACCGGGCGCAAAATAAACAGACGCCGGCTACGACGAATAGCAGTGCGGCGAGGGGATTCACCGCTACTTTTCCCGGGATGCCGGTCAACAATGGGAGGTCAAACATATAACCCAGCAGGACCATACCGCCCACCAGGATGACAAAAATGGAGACCGCTTTGACCGTCCGGATACTAGCCATCGGATTGATTCTCATGAGATAATACGCGCTGCCTGTTTCTAGA
>JBBRRL010000330.1:0-3770 GCA_038200775.1 Nitrospirales bacterium | reverse complement strand
TGGGATCTCATGCGAAGTTGTGCTCAGGCTTTGAACAACATCGCAGCATATATGCTTTTCATACGTAAGGAGGAAACTGATTATGCCCTATCCGTTTGAAAATCTGGTGTTCGAAGGAGGCGGTATCAAGGGCTTAGCGTTCTGCGGCGCGATTAAGATCTTGGAGAAAAATGGCGTCATGCCAGGCATCACACGTTTTGCGGGAAGCTCCGCCGGGGCGATCACCGCCGGCTTGCTTGCGTGCAAGCATACCTCTGATGAAATCCTGGCCATTCTCGGGCAGAAAAACTTTAATGACTTCAAGGACGAAGATTTCGGCACCATACGCGATTCCAGACGAGTGCTCAAAGAATATGGCTTTTATGCCGGCAAGGAGTTTCACCGCTGGTATGGCGACCTGTTGAAGAGCAAAACGGGCAATGCAGACATTACTTTTCAACAGATTAAAGATAAATATGGCAAAGAATTAGTTATCACTGGCACCTGCCTCAACCGTCGAGAAACCGATTTTTACTCCGTGAAACGCAACGCGGACATGCCCGTGCGGGATGCCGTTCGGATCTCGATGAGCTTGCCATTGTTCTTTGCGGCCGTCGAATGGAAGGGCGATATTCTGGTCGATGGCGGGGTGTTATTTAACTATCCCGTGTGGATCTTTGATGGTGCGTATTCCGGCGATCCCGCAGGGCGGGACGCCCCCGTTAATGCGAAGACGCTTGGATTGAAGTTGCAAACCGATGCAGAAGTGCAAGAAACGATATCAGGCGAGCATTTATCTCAGAAGGTTTCGGATCTTAAGGATTTTGCGCTCGCGCTGGCAGATTGCCTCGAGACGCAAATCGAACGCCTTCATATCAAGCCGGAGGATTGGGAAAGAACAATTGCGATTAATACACGGTATGTCAAGACCACCGCGTTCGATATTTCAGATATCGACAAGAGGATGCTCTACAACGAGGGATGGGCCGGGGCGGAAAAGTTTTTCGACTGGTACGACAAAGAGAAGCTCAAAGCGTGAGTGTTGTGGTCTATCGAAAAGCAAATGTGCGTATGGCTTGTACAAATCTACATTGGCGCAGAAGACATGGGTTGAACTTTATCGCGTCTGAATATCGACCATAGCAGGATACTCAGAGGAAGACCGAAAGCCAGATCAATCAGGCCTAAAATCAGATACGCGTGTGATTCTCCAAACATGTAAACAGCTGTGCTGAAAATGTCACGCCTGCCCATCGTGCAAAGTCCGCCAAGCCGGCGCTTACCTTGTAGACAACGGGATCGATCGCCGCGGGAATATAGAATAAACTCAGCAGGATCAGCAGATTTGCTGCAAAACTGACCCAAATAGGCGTGCGGATGCCTGTATCTTGAGCAATCTCAGAACGGTGTTTGGGCTCAACAAGGCGGGGACAGCCGCGAGGACATCACGGCGATGCCCGAGCACATCGTCCTGCGAAACCATAACCTGCCACATCGATGGATTTCGCATTTGGGGGCATTCGGTGATTTCTACCTGCCGGAATTCGCCCTGCGCGTCGCTTTCATGGCGGTCGGTTAAAGAGTTTTTAAATACTCCAACAACGCTGTTTTATCCTCTTCTGAGAGGTTTGTGCCGTACGTATGGCCTGTGTTCGCGTTGCCTTGTTCGGTCGTCACATAGAGAAAGCCGGGCTCCTCGGTCTTGGGAACGACCGAAGTAAATCCGACTTTCTCAAAGTCATACACATCGTTTCCTCTCCAGAATACCGCGGGGCGTCTTTCCACGTTTTGCAGGAGATCATGCAAAGAGGGGACGGACCCGTTATGAAGATACGGAGCCCGAGCCCAGATTCCATCAAGAGCCACCGCGACATAGCCTTCCGTCGCACGAAAATTCTGGAACTTCCAGGAGGCATGTTTAATATATTTGTTATAGCGGTCTGCCGAATTCTGCCGCCACATCGCCGACCGGTGCCCATCCGTCTGGATCTCGGACAGCGGAATGACAGTGCCGATCCGCGGCGAGCCAACCCCATGGCATGCGCCGCAGTGAGTTTGAAAGAGGGCACTGCCTCTGTCGGCCAGCGCTCTGTTAATCGGCAAAGGATACGTGGGCGCGGGGAGGTCGGAAATCCATGCTTCAAGGCGTGTCAGGTCTCCCAATGCAATGGACTTTTCCGTTGCTCCATCGCCGATCGCCGAACTCAACACCACTTCACGAAGGTTCGAGTTCATGCCATCCCAATGGAGTGCCTGGTGTGCTCTTCCCCGTAGATTCCAGATCGATGGCATATCGGAATTGCCGATGGTCCCATCTTCCGCTATTTTCAGGATTCGATACTTCACCGGATTGAATGGATCAATGCGGCCGTGCCCTTGCCGCGGGTTCTTGTTATAAAAGTCGAATTGTATCTTCTGCTTGAGCAAGGCTTTTTTGGTCTGAGGAATCAGCACGTACCGGTAGAGCAGCTTGTCTGCGAATGACAAGGGTGCGAGCGCGTCAATCGCGGGGAGAATGACGTCAGCCGTGAATCGAGGGTCACTGGCTGTGCGGAACAGGAAGGTCTGGTACGATTGAATATCGACCTGATGACTTGGCGCACCCAGGATAATTTCCGGACTGTCCTCGGCGCGTTTGCGCCATGTGGCCGTATGGCACAGTCCACAGTTGACTCCTATCCGAGGAAAGCCGATGGTTTTTTTGGCGAACCCAATGGGTGTCTCGCGCCCGGCTTCCCACACAAATCCAAAGGACGCGTACCCACCGGTGGCCGGAAGGTGATCTGCGAAGACTCGCGGAAGGACCAGCCAGATCCAATACGGTATTCCTTCTTTTTGTTCGGTCCCAATCGATCCATACTTAAACTGCTCTTCGATGGTTTCATAATGGGTCTGGACTTCGCGAAACAGGGAAAACCACGCCACCCCTGCCAAAACCAGCAACACCATGAATACGCCGCCCCAGAACGTAAGCTTGCGCTTCAGGCGCGCCTGCCGGAGTTTTTCTTCCTGTGCTTCAACCGACATCGCGATCTCCGGCGTGGGCATGGGTCATCTACAACGTTTTGAGATATTCGAGGAGGGCGGTTTTGTCCTGTTCCGGCAAGTCGGTACCATAGTCATGGCCGGTATTATGATTGCCCTCCAGCGTCGTATCGAAAGAAAAGAACTGCGTGCCCCCGCCGCGTGATTGCGTGGCAACAAACCCGACTTTTTCCTGATCGTATAGGTCATTGCCTCGATAAAAGATTTTCGGTCTGTCCCCGGGTGGTTTGAGCAGATCCGCAATGGTGGGAACGGAGCCGTTATGAAGGTACGGGGCCCGTAACCAAATTCCATCAAGAAGCGAATTGACATAACCGTGCGTCTTCCTGAAATGTTGAAAGCGCCATTCAAATCCAGCGCCCACCGTATTCATGTTGCTTGCCACGGCCGGAGAAAATGAATCCAGCCGTCCCCTGTCGGTTTGAATCAGTTCAATCGGAACGACCTGACCGATATGGTCGCCTTTGGCATCATGGCATGCAGCACACCGGCTTTGGTAAATGACCTGTCCCGCGCTTACCACGGTTCGGTCGACTTTAAACGGGTACGGCGGCGGAGGAAGGGTCCATAACCAATTTTCTATCCGCTTCATCCGCTTCAGGTCGATGGTTTCAGGGGTGACGCCTGCCCCCGTTGCGGCACTTTTGTTTCGCTCCTCGACAGAGGTGTTGTTTCCGTCCCAGTGAGAAGGCAGATGCTGTCTTGCCTGCTGATTCCAAATAGACGGCGGATCGGCCGTCCCCACC
>JBBRRL010000329.1:0-3780 GCA_038200775.1 Nitrospirales bacterium | reverse complement strand
GAGGCATGAAACGAAGGCCAAGATTCACAAGCTGCTCCACGCCGTCGCCCGTCAAAGCCGACACCGGCACAATCTCGGCGAATTCGTGCAGTTGTCTGGAGGCGTCAATCAGCGGCAAAAGCCTTCGCTTCTGCACAAGATCGATCTTGTTGATGACGAGAACTACGGGCACCTCGCGCTCCTTGAGACGCTCAAGAACATACTGGTCGCCCGCTCCTAGACGCCCGGTTGCCTCGACCATGAAAAATACCAGGTCCACCTCATCCAAGACTTCGAGGGCTACCCTGACCATTCTCTGGTTCAGCCGATACTGGGGCTTGTGAATGCCGGGGGTATCCAAAAAAATTAACTGCGCGTCGGGTAGATGGCGGACCCCGAGGATTCGGGTTCTGGTGGTCTGCGGTTTATCGGAGATAATGGCGATTTTTTCGCCGAGGATCTGATTCAGCAGTGTGGATTTGCCAACGTTCGTGCGGCCGATAAGGGCAATGAATCCGGATCGATATTGCGAATCATCCATGAAGAGGCACGGTTTCCCACAGCTCGTGCGGCGCAAATTTCATGGATGAATTGGACCGGGTTCCCGCTGTGCTCATGGGCGGCTCACCTCAGGCACGATGAGAAAGACTGTTTCATCCTTTTGGACCATGCCCAGACGCTCGCGAGCAAGAGTTTCGACGGTAACCGGATCGTTCTTGACCGCTTCGATATCGCTTTTCAGGCGAGCATTTTTCTCTTGGAGGGCCTGGATGTCGTCGGCAATCTGGGCTTGTGTGCGCTTCATGCTCAGGTACTTCATGAATCCCATGGAGTCAAAGAGGAATGAATAGGTAAAGTAACTCAGGAGGACCGCCGCGCCGATTAGGTAGATCCTCCACCAACGATTCTGCTGTGCAGTCAGCGTCTCGCGTCTCTGATTGGATCGTTTCATTACACCCTCCCACCCCCGGCGTGCCGAGACACGCCGGTTTTACCCCTGGTCACCCGCCCTCCCTGAAATCTTATTTCACCCACCACCCCAAGCCTGCCAAGACAGGCTTTTGTCCCGTGGGACAGATTTCTTTCCCCTGTCACCCGCCATCCCTGCGCGTTATTCACCCGCCAAACAAAGCTTGCTCGACCCATTACACCCAGCCCACCCCCGAACTCGCCAAGATGAGTCCGTCTCCCCCGTGGGCCTGATGTTTGCTAAGCCGCCGGGACATTTCTCTGCTCTTCTAGGTATCTCCCATCTTCCGAAAAGCGCCCCGCCCCCGATAGACAGCGGCCTGGCCAAGCTCTTCCTCAATCCGCAACAGGCGATTGTATTTGGCGGTGCGGTCAGACCTCGACAACGATCCCGTCTTAATCTGACCTGTATTCAGTCCGACCGCAAGATCGGCGATGGTCGTATCCTCGGTCTCACCGGAGCGATGCGACACAACCGAAGCATATCCCGACCGCTTGGCCATCTCAATCGTCTCCAGCGTCTCGGTCAAGGTACCGACTTGGTTGAGCTTCACCAGAATCGCATTGGCGATGCCGTCGGCAATGCCCTTGGCAAAAATCTTTGGATTCGTCACGAAGATGTCATCCCCAACAAGCTGCACGCGCTCCCCCAGGCGTTCCGTCAGAATCCCCCAACCCTTTCCGTCCTGCTCGCTTAAGCCGTCTTCGATCGAGACGATGGGATAGCGTCTCACGAGCTCTTCATAGTACTTTATCATCTGCTCGCTCGAGCGCTCCGTCTGTTTCTCCCCCTTCATCGTGTACCGACCCTGCGCATAAAATTCGCTCGCGGCGGCATCCAATGCAAGCGCAATATCTCTGCCTGTACGATAACCGGCCTGCTCAATAGCCGCGGCAATCAGGCCAAGGGCTTCTTCGTTTGATTTCAAACTCGGTGCAAACCCGCCTTCGTCACCCACCGCTGTGTTGAGCCCTTTTTTCTTCAGCAATGCCTTCAGCGTGTGGAAGACTTCGACGGCCATTCGTAAGGCTTCGGCAAAACTGGGCGCGCCCACCGGCACAATCATAAATTCCTGGATATCCAAGTTGTTGTCCGCGTGCGCGCCGCCGTTGATGATGTTCATCATAGGGACCGGCATTTCACGGGCGTTCACACCACCCAGATAGCGGTACAACGAGACCCCTCCTTCGGTCGCGGCGGCTTTTGCCACAGCGAGAGACACCCCCAAAATGGCATTGGCTCCCAGTTTGCTTTTCGTTGCCGTGCCATCCAGGGAGATCATCGCCGCATCAATTTCCGCTTGATTCATCGCGTCCATGCCGGTGAGCTTCTGCGCTATCACCCGGTGCACGTTCGCGACCGCCTTCTGCACGCCCTTTCCGAGATACCGTCGTTTGTCGCCATCCCGAAGTTCGATCGCCTCCCGTTGCCCGGTCGACGCTCCGGAAGGCACGGCCGCGCGTCCCAGCGCCCCGGAATCCAGAAGCACATCAACTTCAACAGTAGGGTTTCCACGGGAATCCAGAATCTCCCGCGCCTTGATTTCCGCAATTCCGCTCATCTTCTTGCTTTCCTCACAACCAGCTCCGGATCGAGCTCAAATGTCCCAATGCGCACCGAGCAATGGAGAAGCATGAAGCCAACTTCGCCTGGGCCCCCACACTCCTCTCGCAGCTCAAGCAGAAACTCCCTCTCCGAAAAGCGGTGGCCGGGACCCAGAGGCCCTCTCGCAACCTCACTTCCTTCGTGCGTACCGCATAAGGGTGCGGGTGGTACCGACCTATCATCAGCCTTGGACCGAGGGCCTCCACACTCCCCTCGCAGCTCACACAGAAACTTCCTATCCTGAGGGGGTGGCACCGAGTGGGACCCTGGCGGAGCGGAATGGCCTGCACCGAGTCTGCGGGGTTGCGACGGCGATAGGCCATGAGCACGTCAGGGTGACTCGGTGACAGGACCCCCATCATGACGGCCTTAGTTTCTTCTTGAGCAAGTTATTCACTTTCGCCGGATTGGCCTTGCCCCCCGACGCCTTCATCACCTGGCCTACGAAAAAGCCAAAGACAGCCTCTTTGCCGCTTCGATATTGTGCGAGCTGCATCGGATTCTTTGCCATTACCTCGTCGATGAATCCCTCCAAAACAGGTTCGTCAGACACCTGGGTGAGCCCCTTTGATTGCACGATCTCTTCCGCACTCTTTCCCGTATCAAACATCTCCTCCAAAATAGCCTTCGCGGTGGGACCGCTGATCTCGCCGTTGCGCTTTAATGACAGCAACGTCGCGAGAGCCTTCGGCGACACCGGGCTGTTGGCAATTGGGATTTCCTGCACTTCCTCCTGGGATTCCGTCTTGCCTCTGTTGAGAAGGGCCCTCAATTCGACCATGACCCAGTTCGTCGTGTCCTTGGCAAGATCTTTAGCTGACACCCCCGCCACTTCGACCTGAGCTTTTAAGCTCTCTTCGAAGAACTCTGCTATCGACTTTTCGGAGGTCAATACGCGCGCATCGTACTCCGTGAGGCCGTACGCCTCAATAAATCGTTTCTGCCGCGCAGTGGGCAGTTCCGGGAGGGATTTTCGCACATCCTCGACCATATCGGCACTAATCCGCAGAGGAACCAAATCCGGATCAGGGAAATATCGATAGTCATGCGCCTCTTCCTTGCTGCGCATTGGTGCGGTTTCCCCCTTATCCGGATTCCAGAGGCGAGTCTCTTGGAGGATCACGCCGCCTTCTCTCAGAAGCTTCTCCTGACGATGAATTTCATATTCCATGGCGGCCTTGGCAAAACGGAACGAGTTGATGTTCTTCAACTCCACCTTCGTCCCG
>JBBRRL010000328.1:0-3785 GCA_038200775.1 Nitrospirales bacterium | reverse complement strand
GTGATTATTCGCCCTCCTTGCTCAGACCCCTATTTTGGGGGAGTAAAGCCCTTCGCAATAAGCCCATTGGGACGTTGTGTGAAACCAGGCAAATCCCCTCACGCCGTGCCTGTTCTTCCGAGACAAGGACTTTTAACTAAGCAGTCATGGTGTGCTGTCCCACAAGCTCTGGTAAGTCAGTACCGTTGAGGCCCGCAGGGCTGAAATAATTTTCTTAGGACCTTGACACTGCAGAAAACCTCGTGATATAAGCGCAGCCGTAGCACGAAGCTGTGTTACGTGACGACGGCGTCTTTCCTGGATGGAGGTTCGAGTCCGTTTCGACCTCGGTCGTGGAAAGACGCCGTTTTTGTTTGGCGATGATGCCGTCCTTCGGCTGGGAGCAATCACAGTCAGGGGACGGTTTTTTTTGAGGGTTGCTCTGATGCGAATTGTACGGGTTGCGCTGGCTCAAATAAATACGACTGTGGGCGACCTGGAAGGGAACGCGGCGCTCGTGTTACGGGGGGTCGCCCTGGCACGGGAGGTGAAAGCTGACCTGGTCGTCTTTCCTGAGCTGACAGTAACAGGATATCCCCCGGAAGACCTCGTGCTTCGCCGTCAATTCATTGATGACAATTTAAGGGTGTTAAAAGACGTGGTGCGAAAGATTAAGGGGATTGCCGCCGTGATCGGATTTGTCGATCGCGACGATGCTCTCTACAATGCCGCCGCCTTTGTCTATGGCGGACGAATCGTCGCGCGACATCATAAAATATTTCTGCCCAACTATGGGGTCTTCGACGAAAACCGGTATTTTCAGCCTGGCAAACAGGCCAATACCGTGGTGTTGAATGGGGTCACGATCGGAGTGAACATCTGTGAGGACATTTGGTATCCGCAGGGACCGACGTTTTCCCAAACCTTGGTCGGAGATGCGGAGGTCATTGTGAATATCAGCGCGTCACCCTACCATCTCGGAAAATTACGGCTCCGGGAGGACATGCTGGCCACCCGGGCGGTCGACAATCAGGTCATTGTGGCCTACACGAACGCCATCGGCGGACAGGATGAGCTTGTGTTTGATGGGAATAGTCTGATCCTGGATCATCAGGGGCGGACGATCGCGCGCGGCAGGGCATTTGAAGAAGACTTCGTACTGGCGGACGTAGATGCCGACGCCGTCGCACGTGTTCGACAGCATGACTCAAGCCGAGCGAAGGAGCGTCTAAAGCTCAAGCGCCAAGGCGTTCGGATCGACCGGATCGTCGTCTCCGCACAGCACCGCGCACCACACCGCCGGCCGGTCCAGGAAGCCATGGCCTCGGTTCCGGGTCCGCTCGAAGAGGTGTACCGCGCCCTGGTCTTAGGCATCCGCGACTACGTGCGCAAGAACGGATTTTCAAAGGTGGTGCTGGGTCTCAGTGGGGGTGTCGATTCGGCGCTTACCGCCGTGCTTGCAGTCGATGCGCTGGAAGCCTCAAGCGTGGTTGCCGCCTTCATGCCGTCCATTCATACGTCAAAAGAAAGCAAAGAGGACTCCGAGGAGATGGTGCGCGCACTTGGTATTCGATCGCTGACGATTCCAATTATGCCGATGTATGACGCGTATCGCGCCGCGTTAGCGCCGATCTTCAAGAGACGACGGACGGACATTGCGGAGGAAAATTTGCAGGCACGTATCCGGGGGACGCTGCTCATGGCCCTTTCCAATAAGTTCGGCTGGCTCGTACTGACAACCGGCAACAAGAGCGAGATGAGCGTCGGCTACGCGACCCTGTACGGCGACATGGCAGGCGGGTTCGCCGCCATCAAGGATCTGCCGAAGACCATGGTCTATGAGATTGCGCAATGGCGAAATGCCAGGAGTTCGCACCCGGTGATCCCCAAGCGCGTCTTCACACGGCCCCCGACTGCCGAACTACGGCCCCGCCAAACTGATCAGGATTCCCTACCGCCTTACGACATCCTCGATCCCATTATCCGCGCCTACGTGGAGGAGGATCAGAGCATGACCGACTTAGTCGCGTCAGGTTTTGACGCCAGGACAGTCGAACAGGTTCTGACGCTGGTGGATCGCAGCGAGTACAAGCGCCGACAGTCGCCCCCGGGGGTCAAAATCACCCATCGGGCGCTCGGAAAAGACCGGCGCATGCCGATTACGAATCAGTACAAGGGCTGGTAGGCCACACCTGATCTGGGCTCAAAGGCGAGTCTATCGGACCAGGTAGTTTTGAAAGAGTGTCACGACGATGTGCGGCCGGACAACGACGTACCGGAGCCATGACAGATTAATGTCGGTACGGATTATTTGGGTATCAACCACGGAGGCACACTATGAGGAAGACCATCACACACAGTTTCTGGGGCGCTATGCTTGGTGCCGCTTTGCTCTTGAGCGCGGCTGATAGGGCTTTTGCGACGCCCTCCACGACATACTTCACCCCTGCCACGTCCGACATCCAGGCCTTTAATGTCTGGCACATCGGCGTGGATAACTACTTTCGGCTCGCGCGCACTCAGGAGGAACTGGCCAACGGGCAATTCGATTCCTTTCCCACCGATGTCGGCTTGACCGTAGGCGTGTTGCCTTTCGAGAAGCTGAATATGGAAGTCGGCATCGATGGGTTGTTCCCGGCAACCCGCGTGCATCCGGGGCTCAGATCGATCGGCAACTCCTTGCTGTTTAATTCCAAGGTCGGCACGCCGGAAGGCGCCTTTTTCGGAAGCTGGTTTCCTGCGATCAACATCGGCATTTTCAACATCGGCACGCAATCGCAGGTGACTAATATGAACATCGTCGACTTGATCGTCGGCAAGAGTCTGGGGCCGTTTGGGCGGCTCCATGCGGGTGGGTATATCGGTAACCCCGGCTCCGCGTTGATGCACCAAGGCGGCTGCAAACCTGGAAACACCGGGATTGTGGCATGCATCCCGGGCGCTAGCGGTGAATTGGCGAACTCCGGAGGCATGCTCGGCTATGACTACGGCTTCTGGAAGGTCAAGGACAGTGCCGGCAACGAATACAACAAGTGGGTGTTTGCGGCGGATTATGCCAGTGGCAAAAACTTTATCGGCGGCGGCGGCTTCGGCATCTATCATTTTTTCACCAAGGACATCAGTCTCTTGACGGGCCCGGTCTGGTTTAACGACCACGTGATCAACGGCCAGTGGAAGTGGACCATTCAGCTCGATATCAATTTGTAAGGAGACAGTCATGATCCTCACAGGAAGAAACGAAACATGCATTGTGCTGGCGGCCCAAGCCGGCTTTGCCGCAGGAGGACCCACTCGATGATGAGTCACAAATCAGGTCTGACGGTAGCTGCGGCAGTGCTGACCATGATGCTGGTTGTGATCAGCATTGTAGCGCCCGTCCTGGCTCAGGAAACGGTGCCACAGTCGGCACCCAGCGCAATCTCCGAACCCGGGGCTGCTCCTGGCACGCCGAGCGCCACAACACCCGCCCCGAAGATTGATTCGGGCGATACCGCGTGGGTCCTGGTCTCGACGGCCCTTGTCCTCGCCATGACGGCTCCCGGCTTGGCACTTTTCTATGGCGGTATGGTCCGTGAGAAAAATGCATTGGGGACGATCATGCAGAGCTTTATCATTCTGTGCGTGATCAGCCTCCAGTGGGTCTTGTGGGGGTACTCCCTGGCTTTCGGCCCCGACCATGCACATATTCTCGGAGGGCTGGAATGGTTTGGATTGCAGGATGTGCGAGCCGACGCGGCCAATGCCGATTACGCCGCCACGATTCCGCACCAGGCCTTCATGATATTCCAAATGATGTTCGCCGTGAT
>JBBRRL010000327.1:0-3787 GCA_038200775.1 Nitrospirales bacterium | reverse complement strand
GCTCATCCTCGAATCTGCGTTTCCTTCCATTGCGGTAGTCGCCAAGGATTATGTCTGGGGACTTCCGGGCCATTGGCTGCTGGTCGCGCGATTCAATCTCGCGGAACGCTTGCCGCTGATTGCCATGCCGGTCCTAATCATTCATGGAGACCGGGACCATGTTATCCCGTTCCACTTCGGAGAGCAGGTATTTGCAGCGGCCCTTCCTCCTAAACAGTTCTACCGCGTGAATGGTGCTGATCATAATAACCTCTACAGTATCGGAGGCAAAGCATATTTTCGACGTCTCCGGCAATTTGTCCAACAGGCAACGAGATAGCAATCCGCGCCCCCTCTTCATATATTACATTGCCTACGGCATTGGTATTGTGGTAATGGTAATTTCAGGACATGCTCTCAAAACAGACCTGACGCAGCGTGCGTAAGGTCAAGTGTGGGGGTTGAATTTTTTTCTCAACAGGAGGGGACTATGAAGAAAGCGTTGGTTTTTTTGCAGGCGACGATTGCGTTGGCCTGTTTTCAGGCCGCTCCGGCTTTGGCCGCATGGAGCAATGATCCTGGGTGTGGGCTCGGCAAAATGGTGTGGGACGGCTCCGCCGGTCAGAAGCACATTATCCAGCAGGTGCTGGGATCTACGACTAACGGCACTTTGGGTAGCCAGACCTTTGGCATCAGCTTCGGAACATCCGGTTGCACCAATGACGGCGTGATCGTTCAAAATGAGCAGGTGAATGTATTTGCTCAGGCGAACTTCGACAGCCTGTCGCAAGAGATGGCCCAGGGCCGTGGCGAGCATCTGGCCTCGCTGGCGACATTGCTCGGTGTGCCTGCGGAACAGCAGCCAGCCTTCTTTGCGATGACTCAGGAGAAATACGCGACATTAATCCGCTCCGGGGAGGCGACCCCAGTAGCGATGCTCGTCGCGTTGCATAACGCAATGGATGTCCACCCGATCCTTGCGAAAATAAGCAGCAACTAATTTACGCAGAAGGGGGACCTGCCGAAACAGGTCCCCCTCTTATCTCCACAGCTACGCTCCAGCGAATCTCCTGCCCGATTCTATTGCTCTTCGCTATCTCGGGATTTGACAGATTCAACGCCAGGTACGTATATTTGCCTTCTAACAAGTTCCTGACGTTTTCCTGCAGGTGTTTTTGAACAAAGATTGCGAAGATCAATCGGGTTTCTTCTAGCCTTCCTTCTTGTTGCCGGAACCGTTCACGCGACAGAGCCATCTGATCCATCCTATCTCGATGGTCTCCTTCGGCGATCGGCTGAGCTACATCTCTGGCAACAACGCCCGTGGCATCTTTTACTCCATTATCGAAAAAACGTATGGGGCGGGTATACAAGCGAAGCCGATGGACCCGCTTTTTTTCTAGCGACGAACGGGAAAACAGATCCCCGGGCGGAGCTGGAGGCGACGCTACGGACGTTCTTCACCGACAGGCTTGTTGGCCGCACCGCTCAGCCGTCCCAATGTGCCTTTGTGGCACGCTACCACTGGCTAAAGACCGTCCTTGCCATTGATGACAGCCGGTTGCCGCCGACAACCTGCGATCGCTTTCTCGTCTGGTTGCGAACACTCAATCCCCAATCCGTCACGCTCATTTTCCCCTCCGCCTTCATGAACAATCCGTCGTCGATGTTTGGGCACACACTTCTTCGCATCGATCAAAAAGGTCAGACCGAGCAGACTCGAATCCTGGCGTATACGATTAATTATGCTGCCGATGTCACCACTGATAACGGTGTCATGTACGCGTATCTGGGAATGACCGGCGGGTTCAGAGGGTATTTTTCGACAATGCCCTATTACATGAAAGTGCAGGAGTATCGAGATGTCGAGAGCCGGGACATATGGGAATACCGGCTCAACCTCAGCGAGCAGCAGGTCCTGTATATGTTGATGCATGCCTGGGAACTGGGCAACACGTATTTTGATTATTTCTACTTCAAGGAGAACTGCGCCTATCACATCTTGTCACTACTAGAAGTGGCCGACCCGACTCTTCACTTGACGGACGAGTTTCTTGTCTGGACCATTCCCGCAGCGACCCTGCGATTGGTCGCCAGTCAGCCGGGTTTGATCGCGGACGTCGTGTTTCGGCCCTCACTCACCACGCAAATTGAAGGAAGAAACGCGACGCTTTCCGAAGAGGAGCGGCTCTGGTTGAAGCGGCTCGTGAAAAACCCAGCGCTTGCCGTGCAACAGGAATTTCGGCGGTTGCCGGTTGACCGCCAGGCATTCGTGCTCGATGTGGTGTCGCACTATTTGCGCTATCTCAGTATCGCAGAAGAACGGAATGCCTCCACGTACAAGGAGAAAAACCAGGCGGTGCTTACAGCCCGCAGCGTGGTGAAGGTTCAGTCTGAAGCGGTCGTCATTCCACCGGTGAGCGCGTCCCCAGATACGGGACACCCCACCAGGCGAGCGGGTATTGGATTCGGCTGGCGACAGGATGAGTTTTTTGAGGAATTGAACCTGCGGCCGGCATATCACGATCTCCTGGATTCGGAGACGGGCTACGCGCATGACGCGCAGATCGAGTTCATGGCAATGAAGCTGCGGCACTACGAAAAGCACAATCAGTTCAGGATGGAACGTCTGGATCTATTGGATATCATCTCGCTCTCTCCGATGGACACACTGTTTCAACGACCGTCGTGGAAAGTCAGCGCGGGATATGAAACCGTCCGAGTTCAGGATTGCCGATATTGCGGCAATGTTCATTTTAATGTTGGTCCGGGAGTAGCCGTGGAGACACGCTGGTTACGTCGGGAAGTCTATTTCGCCTTTGCGGAGCTCGATGCAAACTACAGCCATGCGTTCGAGGAAAACCATCGTGTTGGGGGAGGTGCCACCGCAGGAATGCTGCTGGAACTCACAGAGCGGTGGAAGACGTTGCTCTCCGCCAGCTACCTACGGTATCCGCTTGGAGAACATTCGGACAATACAAAGTACTCATTGCAGCAGCGTTATACGCTTTCGAAGGACTGGGCGATTCGTCTCGAACTGAATCATTTCGAACGCCGCGACAACGAGGTGCTGCTGACAGTCCACGGATTTTTTTGAGCCTGAAGCAGGCTCTTCTCCCTTGGCCAGCGCCTCTTGCCGTGAACACCCGCCCACCCCGGCGCGCCATTGCACCCAACCCACCCCGAGCCTGAGGCAGGCTCTTTTCCCGCGAACAGCGCTGTGTCCCGTGTCGTCTCGCTTACACGGGTTGCGGCTATCTGTTGAGGAGTGCATCTACTTCCCGAATCGCTTCGTTGAGTTTTATCATCACCCCGGGTTTTAAAGCCTGGGCATCCGATGCCAGGTTCGAGACCTTCGTCGTCAAGGTATCAAGTTTAGGCTTGAGGTCGTCCTGTGCTGACGTCTTCGCTTGTGTCAGGGCTTTCACCGCGTCCTGAAGACTGGTGACGGCCTTCCCGTAGTTTTTATCCAAGAGATCGGATTTGGCCTGGATCAGGTGATCCTTTGCGTTCAGAAGGCCGGTTCGCGCAGACGTCGTGCGCTCCAGGGCGGTTGCCCTAGTCATCACCTCGGTGCTGAGGTCCTTTGCGTGTTTTATCAGCACGTCCGGGCCCTCTCGTCCCGCTTGATAACCGATCGCGAACGCCACACCCACCACGAACAGGAGACCAAAAAATTTGAGCATGCGACCTCCGCCTAAGCGCGTCCGCTGGACGCGATGTTATTCCATCGCCATTGCGCCGAGGTGGCCCGCGGCAAAGGCCCTCACGGTGGGATCCTTGTCGAGAAGCGCGCGCCGCAGATATG
>JBBRRL010000326.1:0-3789 GCA_038200775.1 Nitrospirales bacterium | reverse complement strand
TCGGGCATGTGACCAAGGATGGGACGATCGCCGGGCCGCGCACCTTGGAACACATTGTGGATACCGTCCTCTATTTTGAGGGTGACAAGAGTCACGCCTACCGTATTCTGCGGGCCGTCAAAAACCGTTTTGGTTCGACCAATGAGATCGGCGTTTTTGAAATGACCGATGGCGGGCTTGGCGAGGTCACGAACCCTTCCGCCTGGTTTCTTTCCGAACGTCCGCAGAAGGCCACCGGTTCAGTCGTGATCGCCTGCTTGGAAGGCAGCCGCCCAATTCTGGTCGAACTGCAAGCGCTGGTTTCACCGACGAGTTTTGCCATGCCTCGGCGGATGGCCAATGGCGTGGAGGCGAACCGGCTCGCGCTGCTGATCGCCGTGATGGAAAAACGCATGGGTTTGAATCTTGCGGGCCAGGATGTCTACGTCAATGTGGTGGGCGGACTCCGCATCGATGAGCCTGCCCTTGATCTGGGAATCGTTGCGGCAGTGACATCGAGTTTTCGCAATCGACCGATCTCACCGACGACGGTCGTCTTTGGCGAAGTAGGCCTAGGCGGGGAAATTCGTGCCGTGGGCCAGGCGGAGACCCGACTGCGTGAGGCGGCAAAGATGGGGTTTCACCGCTGTCTCTTGCCGGAACGCAACTTACACAAGCTTCCGCCCATGGAGTCTGTCGAACTGGTTGGTGTTATGGAAGTTGGAGACGCACTGAATGCCGTTCTGGGGTAATGTGATCCGAGTTCCACGTGCGTCGATCCTGGTGACGCTCTGCCTTTCTGCATGGCTGACACTTTCGATGGGCTGCACGACAGTATCCAGGCCTCCGAGTGTTGCCCCTCCACCCCCCATGCCGACAGCGGAGGAATTACTCGCACGCCTACAGGAAAAGGGGTCGGCGATACAGACCATGAAGGCGCAATTTTCTATTGAGGCGACGGGAAAAGAGATTAAAGGAACCCAGCGGATGGAGGCGGCGATGATCTATCAGCGCCCCAATCAGATCCGCTTGCGTGCGTTCGCTCGCATCGGTTTCCCGATCTTCGATCTCACGCTGATCGACGATCGCTATCAGATGAAGATTCCGATGCAGGGCAAATTATTAACCGGCCGCGTGACCGATTTAGACCAACATCAGGGATTGGGGCCCTCGATCCTGTTGGGGGTCCAGGCCACGCTTGGGAACTTGAACGGCACCACTGTCCTGGCCACCGACCATCTTACGCTTCATGATGAAGCGGGCCAGTATGTCCTGGACGTCACGCCTTCTCTGCAGGGCCCCGGAGGGCGTCGGCTCTGGTTCGATCAACGCACGCTCGAACTTGTGCGAGAGGAGTTTTTAGGTTCCGAGGGGCAAACACAGGCGACAATAATCTTTCACGATTATCGCCCGGTCGGTTCCGCGGGGGCGGACGCCAAGGGACAGAAGGTCGAGATTGTGCGTCCGTATCTGGTTCGGGCCGAGGATGCCGGCGGGCGCGCAAAACTGGTGCTCACATTTCGTGAGATCGTTCCTAACCCTGAGCTGTCGCCAGACGACTGGGGGGCGCCCGGACCCGTGCCGATGGCCGCGTCTCCCGGACGTGCCCCTGCCGCACGGGCATCGGCAGTGGAGCCCAATTGATACGGCTTCTTGGAATAGAAACTGCCACCGCCTCGCAGAGCGTCGCCCTTTTAGAAGATCAAAAGGTTGTAGCCGAGGCGTGCTGGATGGGCGCGGGCACGGGCGGTGGGACGCTGTTGCCAATGATCGATTCGCTGCTGCGAAGGACTGGGATGAGCCCCGGCAGCATTGACCATGTGGCGGTGTCCGTTGGACCGGGGTCATTCACGGGGGTGCGCGTCGGCCTCGCGACCGCAAAAGGCTTTGCGTTGGGCGCGAATGCGAGGGTGTCCGGCGTCAGTACGCTAGAGGCCTTAGCGGCGAGCTACGGACTCACGCAGGGAACTGTCTGTGCTATCCTGCACGCCGGCCGCGGAGAAGTATATGCGGCGTTCTACAATTGGGTGAACTCCGAGCTCCAGGCGCTGGGCCCGGAGGCCGTGCTCAGTCCTGAGGCCCTCGCCTTGCAGACATCCTTGCCGAGCCTCGGCGATATCCATCTTATTGGCGACGCCGTTGCAGCATACCGAGATCGGCTGCAGGTCAATTTTTGTGGTCGAGCCAGGGTGACGGATGAAGGCTTGAGCGCCAAGCCGACAGCGGCAACGGTGGCACGGCTCGCGCTCAGACAAATCCAGAGAGACCCAACAGGGACACTACACGGTAAAGAAGTCGACCCGGTCTATCTGCGCCGGGCCGAGGCAGAGTTGAACTGGGAGAAGGGTCTGCTGAAGTCACCGCTAGAACGTCTCTTAAAGGCTCTGTAAATGATGATTGGGCCGATGCAAGAAACTGATCTTGAAGAGGTGGTGGAGCTCGAGCAGAGTTCGTTTACCGAGCCGTGGACGCGGAAGATGTTTCTTGCGGAATTGCGAGGCAATGTATTTTCAACGAACCTTGTAGGTCGCGCCGAGCATGGGGAGTGGAGCGGAGTCTCGGAGGGAGTCCTCGCGGGATATATTATGTTTTGGATTGTGTTCGAGGAACTGCATCTTATGAACCTAGCGGTCCGACCCGCGTTACGGCGATATGGGATCGGGAAGGAATTAGTGGAGCAAGCCTTGCGGATTGCAACAGAGAAAGGAGCGCAAACGGCTTTGCTCGAAGTGCGTGCGTCAAATGTGGCAGCACAAGGACTCTATGAAGGCTTCGGCTTCAGGCGCAAAGGCCTGCGCAGAGGGTACTATGAGCATCCGCACGAGGATGGTGTGATCATGGTTCTGAAGAAAGGAGGGGACGTCATGCTGAGTGAAGAACCGGCGGTTCTTGAATCAGTGCGCAAGGAGCACCATGAGTTCAAGGCACTCGAGGAAACCCACCAGCGGCTGGAAGATCAGCTTGCGGAGCTGGCGAAACTCCACATCCTGACCCCCGAAGAGGAGATCCGGAAGAAACAACTACAGTTTGAAAAGCTTGCGACAAAAGACAAAATGGCGGAGATCGTGAGACAGTTCAAGCACGATCGGCCTCTGTCGGCAGGCCGATCGTAAACAACGGAAGCCTATTGAAGCGCGCGGTTTCCTGAAGGAAACTCGCGCCTCAGGCGAACACGCGTGGAGCCGACCCGGTCAGTGGCGCCGAGTAACTTGACAAATAGCCTCTTCTGACAGCGGCTAGGTTCCGTCTTATGCAGGCGCATTGCGTGGGACAGGGAGCTGCGAGAGCGGCGTGAAAAATAGGATACCAATGACTTTGTCAGAGCCCGTCCGCACGCCGCTGCACCGGCATATCGCTTCCCTCAAACGACGGTTGTACTGGTGCGGAGGGACGTTTCTCGTCGCCTGCCTCATCACGTTCCCGTATGCCGACAAGATGATAGCCTGGCTCAAGAAACCCTATGCGAAGGACCTGATCTTCTACGCCCCGACGGAAGCAATCTTCGCCTTAATCAAGGTCGCTTTACTTGGAGGGCTTGTCCTGGCCATGCCGGTCATCCTCTATCACCTCTGGAAATTCATCTCACCCGCTCTGCTTCCAGGTGAGCAGCGTTACATCGTCCCGTTTCTTTCGGTGGCCTTCGGATTTTTTGCCCTCGGGGTTGTGTTTGCAAACTTTGTGATCGTCCCGTTATCACTTCAGTTTATGCTGCAGTTCGGGATTGATCGCTCACTCGTCCCCCAGTTGGGCGTAGGCTTCTATGTCGATTTCAATGTAAAGTTTCTACTGACCTTCGGCCTGGCCTTCGAG
>JBBRRL010000325.1:0-3791 GCA_038200775.1 Nitrospirales bacterium | reverse complement strand
CAACATGACGATGAAGGCTGCCCGTGAGATGGGTGAAAAAAGATGGAAGGGCGTCTCTAAGAAAGACAAAGCCGAACACGCGAAGATGATGAGCGATGCTCGCCAGGAGGCGACGACGCCGGAACAGCGGAGCGCAGCCGCAAAGAAGGCGGCGGCGGCGCGATGGGCAGGAAAAAAGAAGAAAAAGAAAGCGTGATTATGCTACCTAGCGCATGGTAGAATATATAGATATGGATGACGCTCTCTCGTCACGCAGTGGCAGGGCGAAATGGAAGCTCGCTTCGGCCTGAGCTTCGTCATTTTCGACAGGGACTATCTTTTCAATTGCCGGCGCGAGCGCGGGTAGAGCGTGACAAGCGTACCACCTCCGAGTCCAGGCCGTGGTCCAAACCGTCCTTGACGGCGTGATCACCCGCAATCGGCCTGCGATCCATTTGCCGGTAAGGCCTGGAAGGGCGTACTACTTTCCGGTTGCGTTCGCGACTTATGCGGCCAATCTCTGCGCGGTCTTCAGAGGATCCCAATCCCAATCATTGTTGAAAACCCATGCGTCTGGTGCGGGCCTGCCCAATGGATTACTGGGGCCTCGTTTGAACCCAGTACACCTGGTAGCAATGCCGTCGTGTGTCTACAGCTGTGATGTGATCGCCAAACTTGTCTGAAGCGGAGGCCCTATCAATACCACTCAGATCTGCATCATCAACTGCTGTTGATAGCCTGCCTGAAGCGTGAAACAAGCAGCCAAATCCTGGACCCCATCGAGTGCTCACAATGTCGCTGCGCGCGGCGTCCGGGTCCCAGAATAGAAAGGCCTCTTTGCCATCTACGCTGCAATACGCAAATATCAATAAGTAGTGCTCGGGTTGTTTGAATAAATTATTATCCTGCCGCACTCCGCTGAGTACGCCGCATTGTATGATCCCGCCGGCGTCGATAACGGAACGCATGCGGACTGCCACCGAATCCAACGTCGATTGCGAACTGTAAACGAGTACTTGCTGGGTCTGAGATCCCGGACTGCGTGTGCCCTCTTTGACAACTACTCCTGGAATGGTACCGAAGGAGAGTCTGATATTCGGTGCCAGAGTAGTAATCTTGTGTTTCTTGAGAAGTTTTCGTGCCATGTTCGTCGCCACGTCAAAGCATCTATCGTTTTCAAACTTTCTCGCCGCTTGCGCCATGCGCAGTGTACCTGGCGCAGCAGTAAATGGCAGGGCCGCCACGAGGCCGGGAGAGTCCCAAACAGAGCGAAAAGCCTGTCGCACTTCGTCGGCGTCTTGTTGCGTGGGTTGGCCAGATGGAAACAGAGCGCGAATCGCCGTAATTGATTGCTGCCCTATACTTTGCGAGACGAATGTCAAGAAAGAATCGACTTGTGAAAGGCTGATAGATTCAATCGGAACCGTGTCGAACAGCGTCGCGAAGAAAGTGTTTATTACGTCAGCGAGTGCAGGGGTAAACGAAATAGAAACATTACCATCGAGCTCGGCGCGAATAGTTCCCAGAATTCCTTTCATCAAAGTTCTCGTAACGAAGAACTGCCCAAACGAATATAGATCCTCGTTGCCGACGAAGTCAGCCTTAAATCGACTAACCGCTCCGTCGGACTCCTGATTCTTAAATGCCGCCATAACGAGAACGCCCCCGCCACCTGGCGATCAGGCGATCGTTGCTAGATTGGAGGTAACCGCGATATCGGTCCCTGAGGTCGGCGTGTATTCATTCCATTCCGCAATGAGCACGCCACGCTCGCCGGGCTGCACTATTGGAAATATGGCACCGTCGCCGCCGTGTGGATGATCGAGTTTCAGAACGGTGACGAATCCGTCACGAATGGCGGAAATGATCTGAGATTCTTGTTTGCCGACGTCGTCGGTTGTGTTGGTATCGACTCTCGAATCGATCACAACCTGAGCGCCCACCACAAATCCAGCGCTGGAATCGACCTTTATCTCGACCGGGACAGGGCTCCGGAAGAGACTTGCGTTCGACGTTGTAACAACAGCGTCCTCAAGATGGATCGCGCCCTTAGCGGGATTTGCCGCCGGAATGCCCGGGTAGTTTCTATCGTCGTAGGCCGCAATCTCTTGAGAGATCGTTAAATAAGGCGAGGCCGTGCTGCCGTCCGGGTCGCCGGTATCGACGAAGCGAACCCACCGGTCTTCCCATCCTTTTCTGATTGTCAGCACCACGCGAGCGCTGCCTGAACGGAGGAACGCTTGCCGAGTCGGGTCAGGATGCTTGATCCGCCTAATGAAATCCCAACTTGTCGGGATATCCCAGAAGTAGGAGTAAAGAAACGAGACTACGTTCTCCCATTCGATCGCCTGATTGATGAATCGAACCCGATCCTCATCGTTTCTGACGACAGCCAATTGGCCCGGGTCGAGCCCGAGCGAATTTCCCGTAAAGCCGACGCCGTGCGCAACATCGGCGCCGGATTGAATGATTGCCGCGATGACATCATTTGGCATGAACTCGAATCCGTAGCCGAGCATGAAACGTAGAACGCCCTTCATGATCTCGTCGCCTTCTTCGCGGCGAAGCGTCAGCGTGTCGATATTGGTGAGTTGGTCCTCAAGCTGACCGATTTGCGCGGCCAGATCCTGCTGTAGGGCATAGTATTGCGTTTGCGCTGCATTGTAGAGCTGATTCCAGACGTCATTCTGCCACTGCTGGAGTGCCCCATCTGTCCGCTGCAGAACAGCCCTCAGGGAAATAGACGTGTTGGTTGTGTTCTCGAGTCGGCATGTAATAACTAGCGTCCCGCTTGCATGAAGCATGAAGCTTCCGTTCTCGGGGCGTGTCAGGTCGTCGGGTCGATGATCTGGTGTGGGATTAACCGGAAAATCCGTCTGACCGGCTTGATCTACGAACGAAGACCCCAAAATGCGAAATTTCCCCTGGTGGGGTCCTGAGGGGCTTTCAAAGTGAAATGAGAGATGAAGCTCAGAAATCCAGTACCCAGCAGGCACTTGAATCTGGGGGAGATCAACTAAGAGCACTCCGTCCACAGGCGAGTTTCCTGGATTTGCATGGATGAAAACATCGGGAAGCGTCGGAACCGGGGGCAGGCTTACCTGTGCGTCATACTTGTCGGCGAGCTGTTGATAATTCGTGTCCCTTATGGAGTCGTGCGATTCCTGGAAATGGAACGGAACTACTTTGGACTTAAGTTCGGCGAGTGTGGCGTACGCTGCTCGAAGGGCCCCGCCCGGTTCCGGAATGACGATGTCATAGGTGAGTCTGAGACCATATCGATAAAGTCGAACTCGCCACTTGCGCATCATGCTGAAGTAGTCGATTCGAATTGGATCGGTGGCGCTGGCGTTCTTCAACGTACGTGTAGTGGTTTCTGAAGTACCGGTCACCGTTGTTGTTGAGATCGTAACCTTGTGCTCTTGCTTGGCACGGGACGATGCTTTTTGAGTCACTGAAACCGCGTGTTTTCTGCTGTCGGTAGCAGATTGAGATGTCGTGTCCTGCGCGGCGAAAGCGCTAGTGACCGAACCGGAGATCAGAGGAATGCCGCCAGAAACAGTGCCTGTAATGTTGAACTGATTCCCGTGTTGGATCTGCGACGCGGTCGACTGCGCCAGCTCCGTATTGTCAGTGACGCCTGTCTCGCTAATGGTTTCAAGCGAATCTGTGACGATGGACGTGAACTCTTTGGTCGTCACGGACCACTCTTTCTGAATTACGGCCGTTTCCTCAAGGGGGGCAAGAGGAATCGTGGCGATCAACTCGCCGCGCTGTATCCCGGCCGGCGCCATCTCGATCCGTTCAAGGTT
>JBBRRL010000324.1:0-3794 GCA_038200775.1 Nitrospirales bacterium | reverse complement strand
TACCCATAGCTCGCACCAACAGCCAGTTGAGGGGTCCGGGAATAGCCCAGATCACCTTCCGGGTAGCCCGGTTTTCCCAACAAATCTGCGGTCACTCGCCCCACATACATCAGCTCATTAGCATTGCCTGGTGTATTGAGGCCGAGCCGGGTGAGATTGATGCCCACCCCGTTGAACACGCCGACGGCATAATTCAGTGCATGCTTCGCGGGGTCGCTCAAGAGGGTGATTCCCTGATCGCGACGATCTATGGAGCTAGGCACGAACGTCTCGGCCACCAAGCCCCGATCCACGAACTGGAGGAGCGCGGAGGAGACATACTCCTGCCTCCCGAAAAGCGTGCGGTACTGCCCCACCCGAAGATTCGCCCAGGGAATCTGCTTCAGGTCGACGTACGCATCATAGAGTTGCGTGGTGGAGCGAGCGGTTGTCGGTTGCGTGGTTGTGCCATTGGTGTCGTTCCGGAGTTGCACGAAATAGGTCGTCTCAGGGTTGAACGCGAAGCCTTCGAAGACCAGGCGGACCCGTCGCACGTCGAACTCGCTCACGTCCTCTTGAAGCTTCCTGGCCGTAACGGTGGTGCCCGAGATCGTGGGATAGTTCTTCGTATCTCCGACAGCGCCATAGGCATTATTCAGGCTGATTTCGGTAAACCGGAACTGAAGCCGAATACGGATCTTCAGGCTATACTTGTCTTTGAACTGGGTATACAGCCCACGGTCGTACCCAAATTTGATCCCCTTTCCGAGATCCACGGTATTATCGGAATCCGATGCCGCCTTGGTTTCAGGTTTTGCCGCCGACGCACGGGCTGGTGCAAGGTCAGGGGTTGTCGTTTTATTTTCCTGCCGCGCCTGCTCATACTCTTCCCGAGTGATCACTCCCTTCTTCAACAGCAATTCTAGCGATGGATCGCTCGCCGCGGAGACGCTCCCGTAGAGGTTCCCCAATACCAAAAGAGCGCTGGCAAATATCACTACAACTTTCATCTTCCCCTCCATTAGTGTCTATGTTGACTCACAAACTAAACTATATAACCATCCAAAGCCTTTTCCCGATGACTTTCTACTTTCCGAGACCCGCCGCTGCCTCACTCGGCAATATCCTGAACTGCACGACCGCGAACGAGATTTCTTGCCCAGTCTCATAGCGCTGCTCTAAATATTCCTCCTTGTTGAGGCGCGAGCGCAGAACGAGTCCGCCCGGGCATTCAATTTCCACCCGATAGGCGACACCGAGAAAGTACACATGCTTAATGGTCGCGCGCAGCGGGTAGGAGGAAGGGTCCGGCGAAAGCTTGACGGCATAGGGCCGAAATCCTATAAGGAGTCGGGTTCCGTCGGGAACCGCCGGCGCCGGAAACTCCAACGGACCCGCCCAGGCCGTTCCAGTTTTCGTTTCGGCCTCCACGATATTCATTACGCCGATGAAGCGCGCGACAAATTCCGTGGCCGGCTCCTCATAGACCTGTGACGGGATCCCCGCCTGCTCGATCCGTCCCTGATTCAACACAATGATGCGGTCCGAGACTTCCATCGCCTCTTCCTGGTCATGAGTGACAAAGATGCTTGTCACATTCAATTCATCGTGCAGTCGAATGAGCCATTCGCGCAGTTCCTGACGAACCTTGGCGTCCACCGCCCCAAAAGGCTCATCGAGCAGCAGCAGGCTCGGTCTCGGCGCCAAGGCCCGGGCGATCGCGACGCGCTGACGTTGACCTCCTGAGAGTTGATGCGGGTATCGCCGCTCAAGTCCTTCAAGGCTGAGCAGCCCCAGGAGCTCACTCACACGCGCGCGAATATCTTCTCTTTGCCATTTCTTGACCTTCAAGCCGAAGGCGACATTCTGAAACAGCGTCATATGCTTGAATAACGCATAGTGCTGGAAGACAAACCCGATGTTCCGCTCCTGCACCGGGAGGTCATTGACCCTCACGCCATCGATATAAATCTCTCCGGAGGTCGGTGTCTCAAGTCCCGCGATGATCCTGAGCACGGTCGTCTTCCCGCTCCCGCTGGGGCCCAAGAGGCCAAGCAGCTCTCCTTCCCGGACGGACAAGCTGACCCGGTCCACTGCCGCGACAGCTTCGAAGCGCTTGCTCAGTTCCCGTACCTCCAGTTTCCCGCTCTTCGTCATCATATGCGTTGTTGCTGTTTCGGCCTGACGACACCCGCCTTATTGGCTATGACCCGCTCAGTTGCTGGAGCGCGTTTGATCAACTCCATGGAAATGAGAATCATGAAAGAAAGCGAAGCCATCACGAGCGCTGCACCTGCAGCCGCAACCTCTTGACGCTCATCCAAGGCGCGAAAGATAAAGAGCGTTGCGGTCTCGGTTCGGCCGCTGATGCCACCGCTGACCACAAGAACAGCGCCGAACTCCCCCACGGCCCGGGCGAACGTGAGCACAATGCCGTAGAACAAGCCCCACTTGATGCCTGGCAGGGTAACGCGCCAGAACGTGGTCCATCGGCCTGCCCCGAGTGTATACGCCGCTTGTTCTTCGTCCAGGCCGCGGGATTGCAAGACCGGCATCACTTCGCGAATCACAAACGGAATCGAGACAAAAATCGTGGCCAACAGCATCCCCGGCCAGTTAAAAATGATCTTGACACCGGCGGCTTCCGCCCACGGTTCGAGCCATCCTCCTCGCCCAAACACCAGGATATACATGAGACCCGAGACGACAGGAGAGACCGCGAACGGCAAGTCCACAAGGCCGTTCAGGAGCGAGCGTCCGAGGAAGCGCTGCCGGACGAGGACATATGCGACCACCGTTCCGAACACCGTGCACACCACCACAGTTGCCATGGCGATCCACAATGTCAACACGAACGCGTGCAAGACTGAGGGTTGGATCAGTGACAGCCAAAGCGGTCGCACACCTTGGCTGAAGGCTTGAAGGATGACGGCCAGGACTGGGCCCACGAGTAGGATCAAGAGGTATCCGACGACGGCGGCAATCAGCACTCGAGCCGTCCGTGGAAGCGGGGGCGCTGTCGTCATATGACCTGGCGCCGTTCTCGACGCTGTTGCACCCAATCCACGCTAAAGATCAGGAGAAAGGAGAGGGCTAGAAGCAACACAGACATGGATGCCGCCCCGCGAAGATTGCCGGCTTCGATCTCTCCAAAGATGTACACGGGGGCTGTCAATGACTTGCCGGGAATGTTCCCTGCGACAATGACGATCGACCCGAACTCCCCCAGGGCCCGAGCGAAGCAGAGCAGGGCCCCAGTAATAATGGACGGCATGATTGCAGGCAATAATACTTTGAAGAAAGTCAGCCCAGGCGACGCTCCTAAGGTATAGGCCGCTTCCTCTTGGTCCGTTTCAAGGTCCGTCAACACCGGTTGCACCGCTCGCACCACAAAGGGATAGGTCACAAACAGTAATGCCAGCACAATTCCGGTAGGCGCAAACATGATCTCCACACCATGGTCTTTGAGCCAGGCCCCAACGGCATGCTGGGGTCCATACAGAACCACCAGCATGATGCCGGTGATCAGTGTGGGAAAGGCAAACGGGAGATCGACCACCGCATTAAGTAAGGCGTGGCCAGCAAAGCGGTATCGCACGAGTACGTAGGCTGTGAGCGTGCCCATCACGGTGTTCAGAATTGTCATCAGCAGCGCTGTCCATAGTGTCAACCAGAGCGTATATTTTGCGGAAGGAGCATGCAGATCCTCCCAGAACCCGGCGAGGCCGTCCGCAAACCCGCGCTCGACGACCGCAGTCAGGGGCAGCACAATCATGAACGACAGGAACACGATTGCGGTAGACCGTAATCCCCAT
>JBBRRL010000323.1:0-3804 GCA_038200775.1 Nitrospirales bacterium | reverse complement strand
TATATATAACCGCCGGCCGCGTGACGGAACTGACGGATCAAGATGACCGTTCCATCCTCCTTGATTGGAACGACCGCCGCCGCGCCGGGATGATGAATCATTTCTAACTCGATCGTGGCGCCATTGGGCAGCGTGACCGTATCAACATCCAGCGTGATTACTCGGCCCTTAAAAATGTGCTTTGTTTCAATTATCAAGGCTCGATCCCTTCGGTATCCTGAAGGCTTCCCTTGTCACCTGAACGCAAGAGGGTCTACTTTCGTTTGTAAAACGGCAGCGCCACTACGGTCGCCGCATGGGCACGTCCACGGATATCGATCAGCAAGGAGGTTCCGAGACTGCTGAACTCTGGAGGCACGTATCCTAAACCGATGCCTTTTTGGAGTCGTGGCGACAAGTTTCCACTGGTGACCACCCCTAGTTCCTGCACGCTCCCCCCTTGGGAAGTAATTTTCATTCCGTGCCGCGGGACGCCTTTCTGGATTAACTCAAAACCCACGAGCTTGCGTCGAACGCCCTTTTCCTTTTGCTGCAGAAGGGACGGCCGGCCGATGAAGTCCCCCTTCGTAAAATCGACTGCCCACTCAGCAGCGGCTTCGAGCGGAGTCGTGTGTTCATCGATGTCGCTGCCGTAAAGAAGATACCCGACGTCAAGCCGAAGGAGGTCCCGCGCCGCCAGACCGCAGGGTCTGATGCCAAGGCTCTCTCCGGCCTCAAGCAAGCCGGCCCAGATGATCCCGGAC
This sequence comes from Nitrospirales bacterium, assembly GCA_038200775.1. Taxonomy (GTDB): domain Bacteria; phylum Nitrospirota; class Nitrospiria; order Nitrospirales; family NS-4; genus NS-11. The sequence continues at coordinate 3,061 of JBBRRL010000323.1, read as the reverse complement.
GATTGTGAAGGCACATCGAGTTCATAGCCGACCTCACCGGTATATCCCGTCCGCGAAATGATGCAATTGATCTTGAAGAGCTCTGCTTCAACGCACTCTCGAGGCTTGAGCGTGTCCGGAAGGCTTGGGCAGAGGACCCGGAGAACCGCTTCGGAGTGCGGCCCTTGCAACGCAATTTGTGCCAGGTCATGGCTCTCGTCGCTCAACCGCACGTCTCCTTGCGGCGATTTTGTGTACAACCACGAAATGATTTTCTCCCGATTGGAGGCATTCACACAGAGCAGGAATCGCCGATCTTCAAGCCGATAGACAAATATGTCATCCTTGATGCCGCCGTCTTGATTACAGATCATCGAGTACTGTGCGGCGCCTGCAGCGAGCTTCATGACATTATTGGTGGTCACCTGTTGAAGAAAAGAAGCCGAATCGCGCCCTTCAACCATCACCCGGCCCATATGGCTGACGTCGAACACACCGACCGCTGTTCGAACCGCTTGATATTCCTCAACAACCCCTCTGTACTGGATCGGCATCTCCCAGTCATTGAAATCGACGAGTTTCGCGTTCAACTTCCGGTGGTGCTCAATGAGCGGCGTACGATTCATCCGTCCTAAGGTGCTCCTGAAAGTGAGTTTTTGCTAGGTAAAATCAGGCGGCAGTCTATCCAACGCCAAACAGGCTGTCAATCGACACATGCACGCGCTTGATCTCCCTGCCCTGCAACGGTATGGTGCCGGCCGGAGGCGGTGTGCGCAAGAGTTATTCACAGCTGATAGAACTTGCGAATGCCTGTGGAGCGTCGCAAATTCTGCTGGCTGCCAATGCTTGCGATGTCTTCACCGCGATCGGAAGTGAAAGACTTTCCGTCAAAGATATTGCCCGCCGGTGCCACGCAGATGCCGAAGGCCTCCGTCTCGTGCTGGATGCGCTGGTCAGCCTGGGTCTTCTGAATCGCGTCCGCGACAGTTATCGCAATACGGCCCCCGGCCTCCGCTACCTCGACCGGCGGAGCCCTGAGGCCCTGACGAACCTGCTGTGGTTGTTCGCTCACCATTGGCACGACTGGACGAAGCTGCCTACGGCCCTTCGCAAGGGTCGATTGGGATGGGCGCCCATCACGGCTACCCCGCAATTCCGCCGGCGATTCTCCTGGGCCATGCACGAGCGAAGTTATGCACTCGCCGAGCCGACCATACAGGCCATGCGCATCGGAGCATCCACCACGCGGTTTCTAGATCTTGCCGGCGGCGCCGGGTCCTATGCCATTGCATTGGTAAGACGTTACCCGCAGTTAACAGGAGTCATCATGGATCAGACTCCGACGGTCGCGAGATGGCTGATCAACGAGCATGGCCTTCATGGTCGGCTTAAGGTCAAAGCCGGCGACATCTTCAAGGACGACCTCGGAACAGAGTACGACGCCGTGCTGTGCTCTAATGTCATTCATGTTTTTAACGAGGCTGACAATCGAAAGCTTTTGCGACGCGCGGCGCATGCGCTTCGCACAGGCGGGAAGCTCTTCATCGTCGAATTCTTCCTGGAGGCAAGCCGCTCGGCCCCTGCCAGGAGCGCTATCTTTTCGGTCATGATGTATCTCTATACCGCGACCGGCCGGTGTTATAGCTGGAGCGAAGTTCAGGGATGGCTAAGAACACTGGGGTACGGACGATTCAAACGCCACCGAATCACACCGGTCATCGGAATGTTGGAAGCGACAAAGCTCTGAGGCGGCGGAAACCTCGCCTCTTCTCATCTGTCAAACCGTGCCAGTAGTTCCCCGCGGCTGAACGTCAGCGCCAGAGACCCGCTTTCGGCTCTCCATTTGGCTGCCGCCTCCAGCGCTTTTAGCAATGCCTGTTCCTCCTCCATTTTATCCGGACATACCTTTCTGGTCGCCGTCACATTGCTAAACTGTATACTGCCTCAGCCCGTCTCGTAATGACCTCGGAGGCGGTTGCATCCTCTAAAACCTTCCATCTTCCCCTGCGGAAGCAGTCAGGCATACGTTGCACTGAGTGCTGGAGGATTACCTAGAGACCGCTGGCAAGCGAGGATATAAAAATTCCTGCTAATCTTGTCTTGTATCAACGGCCTCACTGCTGTTCCGGATTAATAATGCCATACTCCTCATCGTAATCTGGGCTGATTGCAGAACTTATCCAAAATGATACCGCATGTATCCTTCGATCCTCGGTATGTATGGGTTGATTCCGGTTTTCTTTAAACAAGGCATTCGTAATTTCAATGGTTTATATTTTCAAAATGGTCTGCCTTTCGTTTATACATTTTTATTTCTTCTGGCATATCTCTTGCTGAACTCAACTGCATGACTGGTGACATCAGGAAAAAATGCCGGCAGGTTTCCGAAGGTCTGAAGTACACAATTACACAAACTATCTACGATGCTGAGAATATCCTCTCTAGAGCTGTGAGCATCGATCCGTATGCTGGCAGACAGGAATCACAACTCGAACAAGTCATATTAAATTGAAATAACGACACACTATCCGGGTTTTACTGGCTTGTTTTTAACGTCAACCCTACACTCGTTCCTTTCGTAGCGGTTGCGTGTGGCTGAACAACCGAGTTTTAGGATGACCGGACAAACATAAGAGGTGAAGTGATGTTTCAAAAACATGTGGTTTCATTGATTGTCGTTCTTGCAATCGGCAGCGGACTTACGCTGACAGGAGCGCATCAGTCACTGGCACAACTCAGCGGGTGGGATAACAATACAAACGGCTTTATAAATCAATCCAAATACAATACTGCTCGAGCCGCATTCGATAAGATAGACATTATCAAAAAAGATGGCTTGGGCCCTGTGTATAACGCTCAATCTTGCAGAGAATGCCATCAAAACGGCGGTCCCCGAGTTGCAGTGATCCCACATGCGTCAAAGGTTGATCCCGTGTCCGGCTCAGGGAGCCAGGTTCTAGAACACCGAACGGGTCAATTGCAGCATTCATCAGCAGGGATAATTTTCACGAATCCGGTGGTCACTTTACCTGGCGGAGTAACCATCACAGGCAGGAATTTGATCAACGACAGAGCGATCTGT
>JBBRRL010000322.1:0-3820 GCA_038200775.1 Nitrospirales bacterium | reverse complement strand
GTCAGCCAGCTAAACGATCGCCTGACGGACTATTTCCGCATGGGGGTCCGCTACTTGTGGGTGATCGATCCACTGATGCAACGCGCGTATATCTACACACACAGCGAAATGCGCGAAGTGCTGGACGGATTTCTTCGAACCCACGATCCGGACATGGCTGTCCCCCTCGAAGTGATCCTAATGCGGGATTAAGAAGGTTTCCAGACCTGGCGAGCTATTTACTCCGCTGTCTTCCCGCTCCAGTCGCGAATAGTGCGAATTTCCCCCTCCGGTATATGCAGGAATTCGAGAAACTGCTGGTGGTCCTCCGGCGCGGCGCGTTCGAATTCAACATGCCACCGCCTCATATCGGCCTCCGTCAAACCCGATGCTTTCAGAGGATGCCCCATTTCTAGTTGAAACATAGCGACTCTCGCCCGAAGCCATGATAGGCTCCGGGCAATGACAAGTCTGAAGGAGAGTCGCTTTGAAGAAAACATACCAGATTCAGAAACAGCGCGCCGTCCAGAAGCTCCGGAAGCACGCTGAAGCAGAAAATCCACCAGTCCAGTTGGCGTTTCCGCTGGCCGAGATCATGACACTGTTAAAAGAAGGCTTGACCCATCTGGTGCGGCAAGTGGGCATCGCTCTCTTGAATGAAGTGATGGAAGTTGAAGTAAAACATCTGGTGGGTGAGCGCAATCGCGTCGACCCCAACCGAAGCTGCTCGCGCTGGGGCAGTGAGCCGGGTTGCAGCGTAGTGGCAGGCCAAAAAGTACATCTGCACCGGCCGCGCGTTCGCGATCACAAGAATCGCGAAGTGCCCTTGGGCAGTTACGAATTGTTTCAGCGCAGTTCGTTAATGGAGGAATCGGTCTGGAAGAAGATGATGCATGGCTTGACGACGCGTCGCTACAGCGAAGTTGTGAAAGAGTTTGTGGAATCGTATGGAATCGAAAAATCCACCATCAGCCGCCACTTCATTCAGGCCAGCCGTCGAGAACTCGAGAAGTTATCGCAGCGTAGCCTGACGGATCGCAAGCTGTGCGCGATTCTGATCGATGGTACCTGCTTCGATGATCAACAGATGATTGTTGCTCTGGGCGTGCAGTGGAGCGGCCAGAAGCTGGTTTTAGGCTTGCGCCAAGGAGCAACAGAAAACGCCACAGTGGTGAAACAAATGTTCGCGGACATGCAGGAACGAGGCGTAGATTTCGAGGTGCCGCGGCTGTTTGTACTGGATGGAAGCAAAGCTCTGCAAGCGGCAGTGCGGCATCATGCCGGCCCCGCCGCATTCGTGCAGCGTTGCCAGATCCACAAGATTCGGAATGTGACCGAACATCTCAGCGATGACTATAGTCCGTACGTGAAAACTAAGATGCAGGCAGCCTATTCCATGTTGGATCACAGCGATGCTAAGCGAGCATTACAGAGCCTGCACCGTGAACTGATGCAGCTCAATCCGAGCGCCGCACGCAGCCTGGAGGAAGGAATGGAAGAAACCATCACCGTTCATCGATTGCGAGTGCCTTCTCATCTGCGGCAAAGCCTGGCGAGCACGAATATGATCGAATCCGCATTCTCCACAGTAGAGACTGTCTGTAGAAATGTGAAGCGTTGGCAAGGTGGAGATCAGTATCTGCGCTGGGTTGCCTCGGCGCTTTTGTATGCCGAATCGCGATGGAACCGGCTGCGCGGTCATCGCCAGATCCCGGTATTGATTAAAGAACTGGAAGTTGCTGTTGTGAGGACCATCACCACACGCAAGCAGTGGGGCGTGGGATAAGAGTAGGGAGTCGCTGCGTTTCAACTAAAAACGGGACATCCTCTGCTTTCATAATAGATACCCATTTTTCTTTGGTCATATTCTTCATTCCCCTGAGTGAGTTTTTGTTTTTTAGCAACTGTACGATCGCCCGTTGATGCTTTCGCTTTTGTTCGATCTCTTCGTTCCGCTCCCGGAGTCTCCTCTTCAAAATCGACGAGGCGTCACTGGCCGGACGTTCTAAGATTGAGCGAATATCGCGCAGTCCCAACCCCATGTCCCGGTAAGCGCAAACCTGCCGTAGGCGCAGGAGATCCTTCTCGCCATAGCGTCGGTAGTTACTCTCGCTGCGAGAAGCCGGCTTTAACAGTCCGATGGATTCGTAGTAGAGCAGCGTGCTGCGGCTCAGACCGCATTCCGCCGCCAGTTTGGAGACCGTTAACATCGCTCTTGTCCCACTATCAACCCTCAGGCCGTAGACAGGTCAAGACCAAATGTAACTATTTTCGATTGGCACGGTATGGATGAATGGAGCTGGCGTTCCGAACGCCCAACCGAATCCGGAACAAACCGTCAAAACGACAATGACCACTCTGCTGAACGACCTTCGCTATGCCCTGCGTACCCTCAGGAACGCCCCGGTGTTCACCTTTGTAGCGGTCCTTTCGCTCGCGCTGGGGATCGGCGCGAACACCGCAATATTCACTTTGCTTGACCAGATCCTGCTCCGGCTGCTCCCGGTCAAAGACCCACAAGAACTAGTGTTGCTGTCGATGAAGGGGCGTCACTATGGGAGCAACTGGGGCGGCAATGCGATCTCGTACCCGATGTATGTTGATTTCAGTGAGCATAACCAGGTATTCACGGGGATGTTCTGCCGCTTTCCTTATCATCTGAGCCTCACGTTTGATGGACGAACGGAGCGTGTTGCCGGTGAGCTGGTCTCTGGTACATATTTTCCCGTCCTCGGCGTCGGCGCCGCTCTCGGGCGGACCTTCACGCCCGAGGATGACCGCATCCCGGGCGGCCATCCCGTGGCTATGTTGAGCTACGCCTATTGGCAGACACGTTTTGGCAGTGATCCATCCGTGATTGGCAAGCCCGTCACTGTCAATGGCCACAACATGACTGTTATTGGGGTCGCTCAGCAGGGGTTCGAAGGGATCGAACTCGGGAACATCACTCAGGTATTCGTGCCGGTGATGATGAAGGCTCAAATGACTCCGAACTGGGATGAAATGAAGAATCGTCGCCAGCGCTGGGTCAATGCGTTCGGGCGATTGAAGCCAGGCGTCACCGCCGTACAGGCTAAAGCCGCGCTGCAACCCTTCTTCCACAGCATTCTGGAAATGGAGGTGAAAGAGCCGGCCTTTAACAATGCCTCCACCTACGCCCGCGAGCAATTTCTGAAGAACATCATCGACGTGCTGCCGGGTTCACAGGGCCGCTCCAATTTGCGAAAGCAGCTCTCCACACCCCTATGGGTGCTCATGGCCATCACCGGTTGCGTGCTACTGATTGCATGCGCGAACGTGGCGGGACTGCTGGTCGCCCGTGCTGCGGCGCGGCAGAAAGAGATGGCAGTCCGGCTCGCCATGGGGGCTGGGCGCCGGCGCATCGTGCAACAACTGCTGGGGGAGAGATTGCTGTTGTCATCTATCGGCGGGGTGGCTGGTCTGGCGCTTGCGATTTGGTCTGATCGCCTATTGATGACCCTGGTTCCGCCCGAGACATCGCTGAAGATCGCGACTACGCCAGACCTGCGCATTCTGGGGTTTACCTTGCTCGTGTCGGTGATTACCGGCCTCATTTTCGGTTTAATCCCAGCCCTTCAGGCCACGCGACCCGATCTCGCCCCAACGTTGAAGGACCAGGCCGCCTGGTAGCTCGCCTGCCAGCTCCGTAAGGAAGTGCGAAACAACGGGGTGGTGTTGAGGGTGGTCTGCGACATCGGAAGAACTCGCTCCTGGTTGAATCGCCTCGGTGGCCCGGCAAGCGCTCGAAAGGGAGACAGAGGGGGCCGCCCGAGTGGCGAATGTTTGCTGAATGGAAGGAATAGCAAGAACCGTGCCAAGG
>JBBRRL010000321.1:0-3829 GCA_038200775.1 Nitrospirales bacterium | reverse complement strand
GCAGGCTGAGCTGTACCAAGAGTTTTCCGCCCTTTTGAAATCGATCGCCGAGGCCGAAGAGATGATGGAAGATCCTCGCGCCGATATGAAGGAGCTTGCTCGCGAGGAGCTCAAAGAGCTTCAGATCCGCCGATCGGACGTCGAAGGACGCGCCCGGGATCTGCTGGTCGTCAAGGATCCGCGCGATCAGAAGAATACGTTCATTGAAGTCCGTGCCGGCACGGGAGGTGAAGAAGCGGCGCTGTTTGGCGCCGAGCTCGTGCGCATGTACACCCGGTATGCGGAACGCAGGCGTTGGCGCGTGGAAATCATCGATTCCAGCCTGACCGAACTCGGTGGAGTCAAAGAGGCCGTTCTTCTCATTGAAGGAAAATTAGTGTACAGCCGCTTAAAGCACGAGAGCGGCGTCCATCGCGTACAGCGGGTCCCTGCCACCGAAAGTTCCGGACGCATTCACACCTCGACCGTGACGGTGGCGGTCATGGCCGAAGCCGAGGAGGTGGATGTCCAGATTGATCCCAAGGATCTGAAGATCGATACCTTCTGTTCGTCAGGGGCAGGAGGGCAGAGCGTCAATACCACGTACTCCGCGGTCCGGATCACGCATATCCCGACGGGAATTATCGTCTCCTGTCAGGATGAACGCTCCCAACTGAAGAATCGCAACAAGGCCATGCGAAACCTGCGCACCCGGATCATGGACGCGGAGCAAGCCAAGCAGGATAGCGAGATCGCGCAACAGCGCAAGTCGCAGGTCGGCACGGGTGACCGAAGCGAGAAGATCAGAACCTACAACTACCCCCAGAATCGGGTCACTGACCACCGCATCGGGCTGACGCTCCATCGTCTGGACCAGGTGCTTCAGGGTGACGTGGATGAGATCCTCGACGCGTTGATTGCGGCCGATCAGACCTTGGGCCCGGACTGAGCAATGATTGCGCTGCCCGCAGCGCCTGCGCTCACGCTTCGCCAACTGCGGTTACTCGCCTCCGATGCGTTGACGGCAGCGGGTGTGGAGAATGCCCGGCGCGAAGCCGACTGGTTACTGGCACACGCACTACGCATGCCCTCCGCACAACTGGCCACGGGTTCGGATGGCATGCTTGACCACGCGGAAGCCACGAAGGCCTGGTCCTTCATCGAGCGCCGCGTCGCCCGGGAGCCCCTCCAATATATTCTCGGCAGTCAGGAGTTTCAGGGACTTGAGATTGCTCTGACCTCGGATGTCCTCATTCCCAGGCCCGAAACGGAACTTCTTGTCGAAGTAGCGACCCAAGCCGTTGCGGCGTATCTAAGACCCGTGATTGCCGATATCGGCACCGGCTCGGGGTGTATCGCTATCGCACTGGCAAAAGCCTGTCCCTTTGCCACACTCTACGCGAGTGACATTTCATGGCCAGCGTTGGCAGTTGCTCGTAGGAATGCCGCGGAACACGATGTCGCTCGCCAGGTCAAATTCTTGCGCGCCGATCTATTGAATTGCTTTGCTGTTGCGACTAAGGGCATCTTCGACGCGATTGTCTCAAACCCGCCGTATGTTCCGGACGGCGCGATAGAGGCCCTGCAACCCGAAGTCAGTCGGTATGAACCTCGCCTCGCCTTGGCCGCGGGCATAGACGGCTTGACCTACTACCGGCGCTTCTTGGGTGCGGCTCCCGCCCTGCTGAAGCCTGGCGGACATCTAATCATGGAGTTGGGCTATGGACAGGCGACTGCCGTCCGAACACTGGCCGAGGAGACCGGGCTGTCGGTGCTGCGCTGTCGAAAAGATGATGCCGGAATCGAACGGGTACTGATCCTTCGGAGGCCCACGTAGTGGAGAGCATGGTGATTCAGGGCGAACAGCGGCTTTCGGGCTCGGTCCGAATCGGGGGCGCAAAGAATGCCGCGCTGCCGATCATGGCTGCAACACTATTGGGTGAAGGGTCCTGCACGCTGACCAATGTCCCTCGCGTTGACGATGTCCTCACCATGTCCAAGCTTCTGAGGTATTTGGGGGCAACCATAGAGTCCGAGTCGGACCGGTTTACTGTTTCCGTTAACCAGATCTCGTCCTGCAGAGCCCCGTATAAGCTGGTAAAGACCATGCGGGCCTCCGTCTTGGTCCTCGGCCCACTTATCGCCCGGTATGGCGAGGCGGTGGTGGCGTTACCCGGCGGATGCGCCATTGGCTCCCGACCGATCAATTTGCACTTGACTGCTCTTGAGCGGATGGGCGCAGAGATCACAATCGAGCACGGCAATGTGCACGCACAGGTCAATGGACGGCTGCGGGGAGCACGGATTTATTTCGATGTCAGCACTGTCACGGGCACAGAAAACATCATGATGGCAGCCTGCCTGGCGGATGGCGTGACGGTTATTGAGAACGCCGCGCGCGAGCCCGAGATTGGAGACCTCGCGCAGTTTCTGATTAGACGTGGCGCCAGGATCGAGGGCGCCGGTACGGATGTGATCACAATCGAAGGGGTGCCGAGCCTGCACGGCGCCGACCATGAGATCATACCTGATCGCATCGAGACCGCAACGTATCTGGTGGCGGGGGCAATCACGCGTGGCGATGTCACAGTCGAGAGGTGCCGCCCCGATCATTCGGAAGCATTTCTGGCCAAGTTGAGAGAGGCGGGGGCAGATCTGATGATCGGCAAAGAGACGATCAGGATCCGCGCGCCGCAGCGGCTCCGATCTGTGGATATTAAAACCCTGCCGTACCCGGGATTCCCCACGGACGGGCAGGCTCAGCTCATGGCGCTGATGGCGGTTGCGCATGGTTCGAGTATGATCACCGAGACGGTGTTCGAAAGTCGCTTCATGCACGTGCTCGAACTGCAACGCATGGGGGCAGAGATCCGCATCGACGGCAAACACGCGGTGGTGGGGGGCGTAGAGCGGCTGAGCGCGGCGCCGGTAATGGCATCGGACCTGCGCGCCAGTGCCTGTTTGATTCTCGCCGGGCTGGCCGCCGAGGGGGAAACGCGGGTGGGCCGCGTTTACCACCTGGACCGTGGTTATGAGCAACTTGATCAGAAACTGGCGGGTCTGGGCGCGCGGATCAGCCGGGCGCAGGAGCGGGAATGAAGGAGAATCCCCGTAATCTGACCATTGCCCTCTGCAAGGGAAAGCTCCTCGAACCGGCGATGGAGTTGCTCTCGCGCATTGGTCTGCTCTCGAATAGAATCGGGAAGGACAGCCGACGGCTGGTATTTGAGAATCCAGCCAGCGGCACGACGATCATGATCATCCGAGCCAGCGATGTCCCCACCTATGTGGAATATGGTGCGGTGGATGCGGGTATCGTCGGAGCGGATGTGTTGATGGAGCAAGCGACGGATGTGTATGAGCCTCTGGACCTCGGGTTTGGCGCGTGCCGCCTGGCGGTCGCCGCTCCACCCCAAGCCAAATCCAACGGTAGGGTGACGAAATTGCGTGTCGCCACGAAATACCCGAATATCACCGAGAGGCACTTCACTCATAAGGGTATACCGATTGAAATCATTAAGTTGTACGGCTCAATAGAGCTGGCGCCGATGGTCGGCCTGGCTGACTGCATTGTCGACTTAGTCTCAACGGGGAAGACCTTAAAAGCGCACCATCTCGTTGTGAAAGAGGTGATTGCGACATCGACCGCGCGCTTGATCGTGAATCGCGCGAGCCTGAAGCTGAAGCACCAACGTGTGAGCGATCTGATCGAAGCCCTCCGCAAGGGCCTACAGGCTTGGCGCGCATGAAAATCGTCGCGGCAAGCGATCGGGGCTTCAATCTGGCGGTCAAGAAGGTGATATCGCGAGCGTCGCTGCAGGGCGACAAGGTTGAAGCCAGCGTTCGCTCG
>JBBRRL010000320.1:0-3831 GCA_038200775.1 Nitrospirales bacterium | reverse complement strand
GGCTCTAGTGCTCATGCCCACGACAAGCGAGGCCAGCAGCCCAATTTGGCTCACGTATGGGCAGAACGGCAGCGGGGTCGGCACCCGAATTGATAGCTATATTTCAATCGCGACGGTCGCCATTGATCTGTCCACAGGTGCTAAGCTCTTCTCGGTCATCAGCAACGGGGAAGCCAGACTGTTGAAAATGGACTATGAGGACGCGCGGCCGTTCTATCCCCGGATCTCTCCAGGCCGCTCGAGCGCCTTTATCTATCCGGAAGGCGCAGCGTTTCCTCCCGGAGAGGTGCGCGCTGTCGCCTTAGAGGAAGCCGTCAATGGGCTGATCTACAAGCTCGACCTGGCCACCGGGAGCTGACGACAACTGAATGTTAGACTGGCTCCTCTCGACTTCACTGGTATGGCCGCTCTTTGTCCTCTCAATCGCCACGTTTGTCGGGAGCCTTATTCTGATTCCCTGGATCTTGGTGCGCCTTCCATCGCATTACTTCGACGAGCGCCATCCCCGGACTTGGCTTAAGGACCATCACCGCATTGTGCGGCAGGCCGGGTTCATCTTGAAGAACTTCCTGGGAGCAGCGTTTATTATTGCGGGCATCGCCATGCTCGTGCTTCCGGGTCAGGGGCTGTTGACCATGCTGATCGGGATATCGTTCGTCGACTTTCCGGGGAAACGGACCCTTGAGCGAAAGATCGTTTCCGTGCCTCAGGTTCTGTCAGCCATTAACGCAGTTCGCGCACGATTCGGCACGGCACCGCTTATCGTGTATCCCCACTGTGATCTAGTGGAGGTCCCTAACGTTCCCGATTCAGAGCCCCCCGGGAGTAAGGGCTCGGGCAGTTAAGGATACGTCACAACTCCATTGTCAACGTGAGCCCAGGCGGGCAATCTATGTTGCCTCGGCTCCGAGTCGCCCATGATCTCCAATACTGCCCCGCCCTGCGCGATGAACGCGTCCGCTATCAAGGAGCGATGGCAGCGCCAGGGAACCGCCTCAGCGCACATGATCGCGGTCGCGGTGCGCGCGGCCAACGCTGTCAGATCGTTCAGGGCCGCCTGAAAGTCAGGCGTCTGCATATAATCGGCGTAACCGCGAAAACTCGCATTTCGCCAGCCGGTATTCTTCGAATCGCTGCGGCTTTTCCGGCGTCCGCCTAACGCGGGAAAGTGACTATACGTAATTTCGGCCGTCTGGAGAAACTTCGATAGCGTATCCTGATTGTACTGAGGGTTGTGTCTTGAAAACGGAATCGCGCGGACGTCTACGAGACACCGGATCTTCTGTCTCGTAAGAAGGTCAAGAAATTCCTGGATGGGCCGGGTGGAATGGCCGATCGTCCAGATGACCTGCTCTTTCATATTTTTCGATCGGCACCGGGAGAGGTCTGCGAGAGTCGATGTTCCGCGGCGTAGCGGACATAATTTGCCGCTGATTGCCTGAGCCATGCCCGCTCGTCATTGGTGATGGCTCGCTTGACGCGCCCAGGGCTTCCCAGAACTACACTTCCCGGAGGGACAACTGTTCCTTCGGTGATCAAGGAGCCGGCGGCGATCACGCAGTCCTCGCCTATCGCCACACCGTCCATGAGAATCGCGCCCATTCCTACCAGCACTCTGTCTTTGATCGTGCAGCCGTGGAGTAGAACGCGGTGTCCAACCGTCACCTCATCACCAATGATCAGCGGATGGGTATCATGTGTGACATGCAACACGCAAAGATCCTGAATATTGGTCCGTGATCCAATCCTGATGACATTGACATCACCGCGGATGATAGTCAGAAACCACACACTTGACTCGGCGCCAATGACCACGTCGCCCAGCACAACGGCCGTTTCTTCGATAAAGGCAGACGGCTCGACCTTTGGCATGATCCCCTGAAAGGCGCGCAGCATATTGCCTCCCCGTCTCACTGTAGGTGATCGGATTTTCGAAAATCAATCTGTCCAAAGTCTGGGAAGGGACGGGTCTCGGCGCGCCTGGAGCGGGCGGGTGCAATGGTACTGGATGCGCCATGGCCTGTTCCCATATAATTTGTGTATGGCGGCTCGGACTCTCCCGAAGATCCTCATCAGCGCTATCGCTGTCGTTACAGGCGTCGGCCTATCCATCGCAACCGGCGTTTCAGCGGACAAAGGCGCGTGGGAGTCCAAGGCTCCCGCCCCAACGAAACGATCGGAGGTGGCGGCTGCCGCGCTCGACGGCAAGATTTATGTCGTCGGCGGCTTTGCCAAGGGTATTGCCTTCACTTCGTCGCTGGTCGAGGAGTACAATCCCGCCGGCGACAGCTGGCGCGTGCGCTCGCCAATGCCTGCAGGTCGCCACCATGCCGGGATCGGCGTGGTGAACGATCGCCTCTATGTCATTGGCGGCTTTCACGCCTCCCTGTTGAACATCTGGGATCCCACCGCGACCGTCTACGAATACGACCCGCACAGTGACCAGTGGACCACCCGCAAGCCCATGCCGACGGCGCGGGGTGCCTTGGCGGTAGCCGTGCTTGACGGAAAGCTGCACGCGATAGGCGGCTACGGAAAAGACGGCAACAGCGCCGCGCATGAGGTGTACGATCCCGCTACGGATACCTGGAGCACAGCCGCGCCGCTCCATGTAGCGCGGGATCACCATGCGGTCGCCGCTGTTGGCGGGCGCCTGTACGCAATCGGTGGTCGCCTCAATCGGCAATACAGCCAGAACGTGGTCGTCAACGAGATGTACGATCCATCGACGAATCAATGGACGCCCAAAGCCGATCTACCCACTGCACGGAGCGGGATCACCGCACAAGCCGTGGGGGGCCGCATCTATGTGTTTGGGGGAGAAGCGCCGACGGGTACATTCCGCGAAAACGAGGCGTACGATCCTGAGCGTGACACCTGGGAGTCCCAGGCCCCGATGCCGACTAGCCGGCACGGACTGGGATCGGCGGTCGTGGGCGGAAAAGTTTACCTCCTGTGCGGCGGGCCTACGCCAGGAGGCTCATTCAGTGACACAAACGAAGTATTTGCGCCACAGGGACATCCATAAGCTCTTCAACATTCCAGGAGCACAAAACTTGCGCCTCCTGATTTACGTCTCAATTATTCTTGCAGCGGCTGTGCCAGCCACTGCGGATGTCTCGCCGCCCATTGCTACACCGATCGTCGTGCGGGTCGTCGCGTCTCGCGCCATGGCGCTCGGAGATAATGTCGGGGGCGCGGCTGTCACTATTCGCGATGTCGACACGGGAACAGTCCTGGCGGCCGGCCGGCAGACGGGCCCGAGTGGAGACGCGAAGAGCATCATGCAGACCCCGCACGTGCCGATGGACCCTGTTTATAGTGTGCGCGAGTCGGCTTCGTTCACGACAGAGCTTCAGTTATCGAAGCCCACCCTGGTGGAAGTCGTAGGCGAAGGGCCATTGAAGTTTCCGCAGGTTCTGAGACGATCCAGTAAGACAGTGCTTCTGTATCCGGGGAAAGCGGTGACGGGGGACGGTATTATCCTGGAACTGAACGGCCTCCTCATAAATATTGAGGCGCCGACTGCCGATCGGCCGCTCGGCATTGGTGATGAAGGCACCCTTCGTGCGACCGTGAAAATGCTGTGCGGCTGTATCGTCGAGCCGTTCGGAAATTGGGATTCGCGAAAGATGGATCTGTATGGCGAATTGCGCCTGGGCGAAAAAGTTATTCAACGTATCGATCTCTATCATCAAGCCAAAGGATCGTTCACCGGCGCTTTTCAAATTCCCCGCTCTTTAATGGGCGAACAATCGATCAGCCTTCGAGTTGTGGCGGCTGACGCTGACGCCGCAAATGTTGGCGTGGATGAAGTGACCTATCCGCTGG
>JBBRRL010000319.1:0-3837 GCA_038200775.1 Nitrospirales bacterium | reverse complement strand
TGCATACCCCACGACAATTGTGGGAATCTTAAGTTCCTGGCGGCCCGCTTTTCGTTTGATCTTTTTCATGGGTTGAGGCTAGATGACCGACCGACATGTGTCAATCCGCAAGTCCCGCAAAAGCCGAACAATTAATTGACAAAGATCAGAGCCTATGTTAGATAGGCCGAACTTTGGCGGCGTTTTTCGATTTGTTGGACGGTAATGCACGCAAGACCGCCCCGAAAATTCGCGGCGGTCTTTATAAGTCTTACGGGACTTCTCACCCTCGGCATTGGTACCCCGTGGATGGCCCTCGCCATGCACGAAACGGATCACCGGTTCACGGTATCCGGTTATGTCTATGACAAGCAGGGCAAACCGGTAAAAGATGCGCGAGTGCATGTGCGAGACCTGCGCGACCAAAAGGTTGAAGGCGTCACCACCTACACCGACGAGGCCGGCTACTACAAGGCTGTCCTCCATCTACATAACGACAATGCAGGAGATCCTGTCCAGGTTACGGCAATCGAAGAGAAGCTTGGGTTTGAAGAGGCAAAGACGCTGCGGGCGGCATACAGCGCCGCCGATCTCACGACTGAACGGCAGGGAACGGTCAATATCGGCCCCGTACCGGCAGGACGCGTCCGCGAAGCGGACAGCTTCAGGCGATATCTCCTCTTCGCAACGGTTTTCGTTGCCGGGATTGCGGCGCTCGGCTGGTGGCGGCTACGAAAGGTACGCAAGCGGGTCAGACGGCGAGGGAAGAAGCGATCAAAAGCCTGACTGAATTGATAGACCGCGTTTTTCAAAAAGGAGCTCAGACTTTCATGAAGATCCACTATAAGTTTGAAGTCATAGGTCTCTGCATACTTTTGGGAGCAGGGGGAATATTACTGACGGGATGCGCCGAAGAGCAGGAAAGCACCGCGCCGCCGCCGCCGGCCCCGGCCGAATACGCGAACAAACACATGCCCGCTGGATGGTGGACCGACGAAAAGATTATTGCTGAGGGGAAAGAAATCTTCGAAGGCGTAAAGAATATCGATGTGAATTGCTCCTCGTGTCATGGCAAGGACGGCAAGCCAGTCAAGGCTGGCGCGCGCGATTTTCGCAAGACCGAACGGATGAAACTTTATTCCGATAGCGTGTGGTTCTGGCGGATCTCCGAAGGGGTGCCGAACACCAAGATGAAGGCGTGGAAAAGCAAGTTGAGTGAAGAAGACCGATGGAAAGCCATGGCCTACGAACACAACTTCGGATTAAAGGGTATGGGATGGGATCCGGGGACCCAGCAGTGGGTCCAGGCCGATCAGATCGGCAAAGGCGCTCCGGCCGGCGCGTCGGGTCCTGGCCCGGGTGAACCCAAGCCCGTAGCCGGCGAGCCCGCACCCAAACCTTCAGACCCTAAGAAGGACGGCAAGTAACTTTGTGATGAGGGAGCGGCGACCATGAAGACAGGGCGAACGCCTTTCAAACGAAAACCATGCGTCCGCATTTCGCGAACGGTCCTCATGGCCGTGGGTCTCCTGTTGTTGGGGGTGGCAGCCGTATCTGCTCAGTTGCCGGAACCCCAGTCGCATAGTTTTCCGCTCGGCGGCAACCGAGCGGCGGTCTGGGTCGTGTCCCAGTTGCACATTCTCTTTGCGGCGTTCATCCTCGGCGCCCCGATCTTCATCGTCGTGAGTGAGATCTTGGGGTGGAGAGGTGGGGATGGGCGGTATGAGCGTTTAGCCAAGGAGGTGACCAAGGTCACCGTTATTCTTTATAGTATGACGGCCCTGACGGGGGGACTCTTCATATTCGTACTGCTCGCAACCTACGGGCAGTTTACAATCTGGCTCGTCAATCACTTCTTCACCGTCTTCGCGATCATCTATCCTCTCTTGTTTATTGCCGAGACCATTGTCCTCTACTTGTACTGGTATACCTGGGACGCATTGCAAGGCCCGAAAAAGACACGCCATATTGCGCTCGGGGTGCTGTTGAATATCATTGGAATCGTGACCCTATTTGTGATCGATGGCCCCACATCGTTCATGAACACTCCGGTAAAGGCGACCACCGAGGGGCTAGACCTCAGGACATACATTGAGACCACGGCCACACTGTGGGACAAGATGAACAACTACAGTTGGTGGCCGCTGAACATCCATCGGACCGTCGGCAATGTGGTCTTCGGTGGATTTATTGCTGGATTGATCGCCGCATACATGTACCTGGCTTCTAAAACCGACGAAGAAAGAGCCTTCTACGACTGGTTCGGTTTTGTCGGCAACATGATCGGGGTTGGAGCATTGCTGCTGCTGCCTTTTGCCGGGTACCTCTTGGCCTATGAACTGTGTGACTATGATGCTTCTATCTGTCCGTACATGATGGCCGATCAGCTATCGATGTTCTTTGAAATGCAGGGTGCCATGGTAGGGTTGATCTTTCTGGCCAGCAATTACTATATCTGGCTCAGCATGAAGCGGATCGAAGGCCTCGAGCAGGTCCGCATGTCCGTCGCGACAATGCTGTTAATGATGACTGTACCGGTCGTCTTCATGCTGATGTGGACGAAATGGCCCATTCCCGAACCTCTGTCGTTGATCGCACCGGCTGCTTACGTCGTCGTGTGGCTGATCATCGCGTACATCACTCCCTGGACCGTGTCCTCGCAGACGATGGTCAAAGTCGCCTTCCTCATGGTGATAGTTGGCAACGCGATTTGGATGACGCCCCACGCTTTTGTGGCCACGCAGGCGCTCGCGCCGGACGATGGATCCCTCAGTCTTCCGCATGGCGAAGTAAGTCTCGGATTTGTGACGGTGTCGTGGGATATGCTGGCGCTGATGCCCGCCAAGAACGCTGCGGCATTCACGCTCGTCTTCGTCACCATTGTGAACTATATTCTGTACAACCGGGCTTTACGCCTGGGAAGGATCGTGTGGGGAAAGATCGATTTTATCTCTCAGTTCGTGCTCGTATTTCTGGCGTTCAGCGCGATCTGGACGATGGGGCTCATGGGGGCAGTGCGGGAATTAACGAGAAAATACTTCCATGTCTTCAACCTTCAGTATGATTTTACCAATGAAGCCTTCACGCCGACCTTGGCCTATTCAAGTTGGATGATCACCGGCATCACCGTGGCGTTTTACCTTATTGTCAGCTTTGCTATTATCCTGACTTTGAAAACGGGCAAAGAGAAGGCGCATGCCGCCTCTCCGAAGACCGCATCACTGATTGCTGGAACGGAATAGCGGATGCCAAATACGAGAAATCTCATGGGCCTGGTGATTTCGCGCACGGCTGCGGGAATCGTTGTAGCGGCTGTCCTGTTTATAGCCGCCCGCTTGATGCATTTCCCGCCGGTATTCCAGATCATGTTCGTGCTCTACGCGTTTCTGGGTACGTTCGTGTACATCCTTTTGGATGCGCCGCCGCTTCCGCCTCTGCGCGGGGTGACGGCTCTGATCGCCCTCGTGGTCTTTTACGGGGTGATCTCTGGCGTGTTTATCGCCGGGGCGAATGTCCTGCCCCAATACGATCCTCAGGTGGAGAAGGGAAAGATCGACAAAATTGTGAAGCCGAAACTGGCGTCGACGGAGAGGGGCAGGGTGGCCGACCTTCTAAAGCGAACCGATGAACTCAACGTTCAGAGTCAGGCAATTCTCAAGCGGCTGGAGACGCTGGGCGGCGCGCAGATCAAGGACATTGAAGCCTCGGTGAAAGGCGCAGAGCCGGGGCGCGCGAAACCTGCCGCGGGGGGCGGCGACGCCGTGGTCCTGCGGCTGAAGCACCCCACCACCGGCGTCGACACCGGCCGCGGCCTGGCCTTGACCACCGACGGCAACCACCGCTGGTGCGCCGTCGACC
>JBBRRL010000318.1:0-3854 GCA_038200775.1 Nitrospirales bacterium | reverse complement strand
GGAAGCGTGTCCGTTAAATATGGCGCCGACGTGCAGTACCACGGCTGCATTGGTCGTCGGGGACGCCTTGGCGATGGCATTGATGAAACTTCGAAACATCCAGCCCGATGAGTTTGCCCAATATCATCCCGGCGGGCAGCTCGGGAAGCGCCTGCTTTTAACGGTCCGCGATCTGATGCGGACCGGACCTAGGAATCCTGTCGTGCATATCACAGCCTCCGTGAAGGACCTCTTTTCCGAAATCACCGACAAGCATCTCGGAGCGGTGTCGGTAGTGGACGATACCGGGACACTTGTGGGGCTGGTGACCGATTACGATATCCGCCGAGCTGTCGGCGAAGGGCGGAACATCTTTTCCATGACGATCAAGCAAATTATGAACCCCAATCCGATCGCCATCTCGGCTGACAACAAAGCGATCCAGGCGCTTAGGATCATGGAAGAACGAGAAAAGCCGTTAGCGGTATTGCCGGTGATTGAAGAAAACCGTATGGTCTGCGGCATGATCCATCTCCACGACCTGATCGATAAAGGACTGTAACTGTGAGAGACCACGTCTATGCAGTCATTCTCGCCGGCGGCAGCGGAACGCGCTTCTGGCCGTTGAGCCGGGAACTTTACCCCAAGCAGTTTCTAAAGGTGCTGAGCGATCACACCTTGATCCAGGAAACAGCCAGGCGCGTAACGCCATGGATACCCGCGGACCGCGTGCTGGTAATAACCGGAGAATCACATGCCGATGCGGTTCGATTGCAGTTAGCTCAGATCGGAATCCCGAAAAATAATATCTTTTTCGAACCATCCGGGCGAAACACGGCTCCGGCGATCGGATGGGCGGCGCAAGCGATCCAGCAGCGCGATTCCCAGGGGATTATGCTGGTGATGCCGTCTGACCACATTATTCCGGACGCTGCTCCGTTCCTTCAGGGGCTTGAATTGGCTATCGGGGTGGCGGACGAGAAATACCTTGTAACGTTCGGGATCAAACCTGGGCGTCCCGAGACTGGTTATGGATATATCCAGGCGCAGCCTCAACGAATCTTGGGCTCGCACGCCGACCTTAGTGCTCTGGGGGTGGCGAAGTTCGTCGAGAAACCAGACCTTGCCACGGCCAAGCGCTATGTGCGAAGCGGCAAGTTTTATTGGAACAGTGGTATCTTCATCTGGCGGGCCGACGCAATTCTCGAAGAGATGGAGAAATACCTGCCTGTCCTCTCCGCAAGTCTGGCCAAACTCGGCAGCGCAATCGACACTCCAGATGTGGCATGCGCGATCAAAGAATTCTATCGGGATACAGAATCAATCTCGATTGACTACGGCGTGTTGCAAAAAACACGACGGGCGGCGGTGATTCCGGCACTGTTTAAATGGAGCGATATCGGGAATTGGAGCAGTTTGGGAGACGTAGGGGAGAAGGATGAACAGGGCAATCTCCGCATAGGGGCAATCATCGATATCGACAGCCGTGACTCGATCCTTTACGGCGAACAACGGCTCGTGGCTACGATCGGCCTCAGGGACATGGTGGTGGTCGATACTGCCGATGCGACATTGGTGTGTCCCAAAGATCGCGCTCAGGAAGTCAAACAGCTTGTCGAGCTACTTCGCAAGCGTAACGCGCCGGAGCAGCTGATCCATCGAACCGTGCAGCGTCCGTGGGGAAGCTACACCGTGCTGGAGGAGGGGCCCGGCTATAAGGTGAAGCGGCTCAGCGTGATCCCCGGCGGCCGCCTGTCGCTTCAAATGCATCACAAGAGAAGTGAGCACTGGGTCGTTACAGCGGGCCAGGCGCGTGTCACGTGCAACGACCGCATCTTCGACCTTGCCACATATGAGAGCACGATCATTCCTCAGGGCAGCGCACACCGACTCGAAAATCAGGGAAAAGATATTCTTGAGATGATCGAAACCCAGTGCGGTGAATATTTGGGGGAAGATGACATCGTTCGCTTGTCAGACGATTATGGCCGCTGTACGTAAGTAGCGGGATTGATTTCGGATGGCGCAACAAATGTTGCACCATGCATGATAGCGGTATTTGTCTCATCTAAGGAGGTAATGTAAAAACACAGCCATGAGCATTTTTAGAGAATACGATATTCGCGGCATTGTCGGGAAAGATTTGACACCAAGGTTGGCCGAACTCATCGGGCTCGCGTATGGCACCCGCGTTGCCCGAGCCGGTGCCACATCCGTGGCCGTGGCGCGTGACGGTCGCACCACCGCTTTCGAGATGCGGGATGCGGTGATCAAAGGGATCACGGCGTGCGGCGTGGACGTCGTGGACATCGGTGTCTGTCCGACGCCGCTTTTATATTTCGCCCTGTTCACCTTGCCAGTGGGCGGTGGGGTCATGGTGACGGCGAGTCACAATCCGCCCGAGTATAACGGCTTCAAACTCTCCATCGGCAAATCCTCGATGCATGGCGCTGAGATTCAAGCTCTGAAGGAGGACATCGATGCGGGAAGGTTTGAGCTGGCCCAACGGCCAGGTCGAGTGTCTGAGCGAACGATAATCCCGGAGTATCTGGCTTACATCAAACACTCGTTTGCTGGTCTCGATGCCGGACGCCTTCATGCCGTCGTGGACTGCGGCAATGGCATGGGCGGACTGGTTGGACCCGACGCATTGAGTCTCCTTGGGTGTCGTGTCAGCCCGATGTACGTCGAAGTCGACGGACGGTTCCCGAACCACCCCCCGGACCCAACAGTGGTCGCCAACCTTCAGGATCTGATCACCAAAGTGCGCGCGACAAAGGCAAACGTCGGGATTGCATACGACGGAGATGCGGACCGCATCGGCGCGGTGGATGAGCGGGGCGAAATTATCTGGGGCGATAAGTTGATGGTACTGTTCGCTCGCGATATTCTCAAAGCCAAGCCTGGCGCCACCATCATTTCGGAGGTCAAGGCCTCCCAGACGCTGTACGACGATATCGCGACGCGTGGCGGCAATCCGATCATGTGGAAAACCGGTCACTCGCTGATCAAGGCAAAGATGAAGGAAGAGGACGCCGCTCTGGCAGGTGAAATGTCGGGGCACATGTTTTTCGCCGACCGCTATTTTGGCTATGACGATGCGATCTATGCCTCCTGCAGACTGATTGAGATTCTTGCAAAAGCCGGGCATCCTCTGTCTTCACTGCTGGCCGACTTGCCGCCCACCATTGCGACCCCAGAGATTCGAGTGGAATGTCCCGATGAGATCAAATTTCAGGTCGTTGCGGCCGCCAAACAAGAACTGGCTCGTGAATACGATATCATCGATATCGATGGCGTGCGGGTCTTGTTTCCTGACGGCTGGGGATTAATCCGGGCATCGAACACTCAGCCCGCGCTCGTGCTGCGGTTTGAGGCTCTCTCACAAGAAGCGTTGTCTCGTATTCGCGAGGTGGTCGAAGCTCAGGTGAGGAAGCACGTCCCACTTACACTGGCTTCCCACTAGAGCTTCCGTCAGCACCCCGCCTCGCAAACCCACGATGCCAAGGGTCCGCCGCACAGTCTCGTTGCTCACACTTGTACTGCTCCTAGCCATCCCGATTTCTTCGCCCCGCCCTTCGACCGCTGACGCTTCCTCTCCCACCGTACAACGGTTTCAGATCGGTGAACGCCTTAGCTACGCCTTAAGCTGGGGCAAGATCGCTGCTGGCACTGCAGTGCTTGAAGTTGTTGGGCACGAAACCCTCAGCGGCCGTCAGGTTCTCCAGTTGCTGCACACGGCCCGCAGCAATGACTTCGTGTCGTTCTTCTATCCCGTGAACAATCGTGTCGAGTCTTTCATCGATGAGGAAGCCCTGCCGGCCCGGCTGTTGTTCAAGCGCCGCGAGGGGAAGCGAAAGAACGACATAGAGGTG
>JBBRRL010000317.1:0-3857 GCA_038200775.1 Nitrospirales bacterium | reverse complement strand
GTCTGCGAGTGGGGCATGAGTGAACTCGGGCCAATGAGTTTTGGCAAGAAGGAAGAGCAGATTTTCCTGGGTCGCGAGATCGCACAGCACCGCGACTATAGTGAATCGACCGCCATTCGGATCGATGAACAGGTCCGCAAACTGGTGGAAGACGGGTATCAGCGGGCGCGCAACATCATCGAAGGAAAGTCGGAAGCCTTAACGCGCATTGCAGAGGCTCTGCTCGAACGGGAAGTACTAGATGGCGCTGAGGTAAGGGTTCTGATCGATGGCGGCCAGCTTGAGCCGTTCCAGAGCACCAAACCACCAAGCTCTGGGGACGGCACCGAGAAACCCCAACAGGTAATTCGGCCTGAGGGCGGCAAGGGCGTGTCGGGTTTGATCGGTGGCGAACGGCCCCAGCCTGCTTGAGCAACATCCCGGATTTTCCGGTTTACTTATTCGACGTTGACGGCACTCTGGTTGACTCCGCAGGCGATATCTGCGGAGCCATCCAGGAAGTGCTTTCGCACACTCATCAAAACAAGATCGAAGACGAGTTCTTGCGGGGCTACATAGGCCGGCACCTGGTGGACCTTTTTCAGGATCTTTTTCCCGCTTACTCCGCTGAACAGATAGAAGAGCTCATCGTTCATTACCGGCGAGTGTATCCGGAACGTAGGCATTCCATGACCAAGCCCTATCCAGGTGTGGCCGAAGCTCTGGCCGCGTTAGGGGGCAAAAAATCTACCGCAACCACGAAAGGCACTCCAACCACGCGAATCGTACTCGAGATGTTCGGACTGCTCCCCTATTTCGATCACGTGCAGGGTACCGATGGATTTCCAGCAAAGCCGGAGCCGGACGTGATTTTCCGATCTCTAAAAGTGCTGGGAGCCCGCCCTGAAGACTGCCTGTTAGTCGGCGATGCGCCTGCAGATATGGAAGCGGGCCGCCGGGCCGGAGTAAAGACTTGCGCGGTCCTGTATGGTTACGGACAGGAAGCCAAGCTGTCGAAGTGGGAACCGGATTATTGGGTGCGGGATCTTCGGGAGTTGGCCCGGGCGCACAGAATTAGCGATAAGGACAAAGTTTTCACCAAACCACGCTGAGAAGCTACCGTACCGTTATCGTGTAAGGCATCACCTTCAGGATCCCGCCTTCGGCCCAGGCGTGAACCGGGAACGCACCGAACAGTTGCCGGATTTTTATCTCAACTGCCGCGCTTTCATCCGCGCGACTCATGAGCATATCCAGAATGTTGCGCTTGGGCGGATACGCTACGAGCGTGATCTTTTCATTGGCCGGGATGTGGGCCTTCTGCTTAGCCAGTTCGATCGCTCGATCAATGCCACCCAGTTCATCTATCAGGCCATTCTGTTTGCCTTGCGCTCCTAACCATACCCGGCCCTGAGCAATGGGCTCGATCTGACCATATGACCGCTTACGCCCTTCCGCCACGCGGCTGACGAAAGCTTTGTAGAAATCGTCGACATCCTGCCGCAGCTTCTGACGTTCAGCATCGGAGAGGTTTTCATAGTCGGAATCAATCGCAGCATACCGGCCGCGCGTGAGTAGCTCTTTCTGGATCCCGATTTTTTCGTAAAGGCCGCGCAAATTCAGTTTGCCCATAATTACGCCAATAGATCCTGTCAACGTATTTGGATAGGCTACGATTGGATCCCCAGTCATCGCAATAAAGTAGCCTCCCGAGGCAGCCAGGTCACTCATTGAGATGATCACGGGCTTTTTCCTGCTCAAAGCCCTCACTTCATGAAGAATGTCGTCAGAGGCAATCCCATCGCCCCCAGGGGAATTCACACGCACTATCGCAGCTTTGATACTGGAATCGTTCTCCACTTGCTTGAGGAGTTTGTTAAATCCACCTGAAGTGAAGCCTTCATCCGAGCCGAAAGGGCCCTCACCCGAGCCGCGCGTGATCTCACCATCGCCGACAATAAATGCGATCCGTTTCCCACCCTCAGATCCCACGGATTGCGGCGAGATCTTGAGATAGGTTTTATTTGACACCTTTTTCAAATCGCCGCGGTTCAGACGGGTTTGCATCTCGCCCTCAACCTGATCCTCAAATGCTACGGCATCCACCAGCCCGTTTGAGAGAGCGACAGCAGCCCGATACGGTCCCTTATCAATGATGGAGCGGACCTCATCCGGTTGCTTCTTCCGACCAGTAGCGATAGTAGTGACTAAATCACCGTAAAACTGATCCAGAACCTGATTCAACACCTCGCGCGTCTCCGGCGACATGGATGTCTGTGTGAGCATGTCTCCCGCGTCTTTGTATTTGCCGGCGTGAATGATATCTATTTTCACACCGAGCTTGTCGAGAGTGTTCTTCAGGAACATCGCCTCGACCCGCAAGCCCTTGAGGTCCAAAGAATCCTCGGGGGTCATATAAACGCGGTCGCAGGCCGTTGCCAGGTAGTATTCCCGGCCGCTTGGGTTTCTCAAGAATGCGATGAGAGGCTTTCCCGATTTTCTGAATTGCTCCAGTTCCTGGTGGATTTCCTGCATCTTGGCCCACCCCGCGCCTATTCTGCGTGGTTCGAAAATTACAGCTTTGATCCGGGAGTCCACCGCGGCTTTCCTCAGGGTCGCCCAGAGCTGCTGGACCGTCATCGGGGACTGGCCTTCGAAGAAGGGCAGCGGAATCTCGGGTGCCGCCTTTTCCGGCACGTCTCCCTCCAGCTTCAGGATGAGCGTGGAGCCATCCGCCACAGTCGGCTTGCGGTCGCTGAATGAAGCGGCGACGCGAATGACCACAAACACGAGGATGATCCCTGTCAGAACGGCTACCAACAAGCCCGTAAACAGCCCGATGATGAAATTTTTCATTTCACCTCCAGTTTAGATGCTGCCAGTGTGGATGGCCCGATAAAGTCAAGCGCGGCGGTTCAAGCCAGCGTCACGCGACTACTCGTGATCAGAGCTTGCACAACCGAATGCGCGACTTAATTCTAGAACTCCAGGAGCGCCGACGGAAGCCGGCTCAGGCCATGCTGGGGATCTTGATGATCTTCTTCTGAATTGCGTATTGGACCAGTTGCGCTTTATTGTGAATGTCCAGCTTACGCATGAGGTTGAACTTGTGGGCTTCGATAGTCTTGACACTAAGATTCAGGTCACAGGCAATCTCTTTAACGGAACTGCCTTCGGCAAGAATCTTCAGGACTTCGCGCTCTCGCGCCGTTAAGGTTGCAAAGCGGGGCAGGCGGTTGGCGGACTTGACTCGAGAGCGGAAATCATCCACCAGTTGGGCCAACATGCGGGGGCTGAGATAACTTCCTCCGCGACAGATATCTCGCATGGCCGCGACAAGCTGGTTAGAAGGGCTGTCCTTGAGCACATATCCGCTCGCGCCCACCTCCATGCCCTCCACTAGATAATCTTCGTCGTCGTACATGGTCAGGAAGAGAACCTTGGTTTCCGGCCGATTCTTCTTGATTTGCCGGGTAGCTTCGAAGGCGCTCAGACCTAGCATGCCGATGTCCATTAGAACCACATCGGGGCGCATTTCAGCCGCCTTGTCGACAGCTTCCCCGCCATTGGACGCCTCGCCTACAACCTCCATGTCCGGCTCGGCGGAAATCAGCGTGCGAATGCCCTGGCGAAATAACGTGTGATCGTCCGCCAACATGATGCGAGTCTTAGCCATGAATTGAACCTGCCTTCGTCGTTTTCTTGGATCTACTGTATGCCGCTCCAGGCACACCGTCTTGCGAGGGGCTGTGCAGCAAGTGCGTTACATTCGGGCGTTCTGCGGTCTTCGAAAGCGGGAACGATATAGCGATCTTGGTTCCACGAGCTTTCTTGCGACCGCTCGAGGGAATTTGTTGGACCGGGTAGCTCTGAATGTC
>JBBRRL010000316.1:0-3864 GCA_038200775.1 Nitrospirales bacterium | reverse complement strand
TCTCGCGGCAGTGTCTTATCGTGAACGACCCCGCGCATGCCGCCGTGGCCACGTTTGCGGCGTCCGACTATGCATTTTCGAGCCCAGAGTTGGTACCGGCGGGATTGACGACCGTCGAAATCATCAATCAAGGTCGAGATCTGCACCATGCGCAACTGATCCGGCTCGCGCCGGGAAAGAATATTGAGGATTTTAAGCAAGTGCTGAAGACAAATTCTCAGGTTCCCGAATGGGCCGTGCTGATCGGCGGGCCGAACGCCGTGATTCCGGGCGAGCGAGCGGCGGCCATCGTGAATCTTGATCCGGGCACCTATGTTGTCGTCTGCTGGATTCCGGATCCAAACAACACGACACAGGTTGCGCTCGGCATGATATTGCTGTTTCAAGTGCGGAGGAAGGCGGACGCATCGGAACTTCCGATTGGGGATGTGCGCATCGGTGAGTTGGACTTTAGTTTTGTTGCGCCCGACAGGATTGAGCCGGGACGTCATGTCGTACGGGCGCAAAACTACGGTGAGCCGCATGAAGTGCTGTTGGTGCAATTACCGCCCAATGGCTCCATTGCCGACGTTGGGAGCGCGGTAGCCGACGGCGTCGCGACGCAGCCCGCCGGGGAAGCCTGTCGGCGGCGTCACGCGGTTGCAGCCGGGGTCCGAGGCAGCTTTTTGGGCGGACTTTACACCCGGAAAATACGGGCTTATCTGCTTCTTTCCCGATGAGAAGGGCGTGCTGCATTTCTCGCGTGGGATGATGACGGAATTTGCCGTCGCCTCGAACTAAACGGCCTTCTGTTTCTATCCGATGTCGACGTTTTCAAAGACCCCTGTCCTGTCATTTTCGCATGCGAACGCGGGCGCAAGACACGCGCTTGTCGATACGCCAGCCATTTTTCTGCCAGTGCATCTTTGCGATCATCATGCGTCCCGCCTCTTAGCTGCATTCCTTTTCGCAGCGCACGGACTTTCTAAGGCGTAGAAGATCGTAACGCCTTCCTCGATTCGCGAGTGTTCAAGAGTCTCGTCGCCATCGCCACTACCGGAAACAGAGTCGATTTGGCGCTCCGCGTATTTGCGAGGAAGGCGAGATTAAGAAGACGTTGTTTCTCTCGGCAGTAGTGCTACTTGTGTCGTCCTTCTCTGTCAGCAAATTTGCCGCGGCAATAGTGGTTCCGTTGCCGTTGAATCAAGAGTCCTGGGCAACGGCGTGCTGCCTTATTTGGCAATAAGATGTATCCTGAAGGGAAATAAGACGCAGGAGGCACGTATGAAACCACCTGAGGTGTTTGGGATTGTGATCCGTTCGTTCGGGCTAGCTATGACGCTCTATTGTTTTTGGTTGTTGCTATCAACCATCTCGCTCTCCCTGAAGGTCTTGGCGGGGGCACGGCCTGGTTCCTCATCACCCAGATTACAGCCTTAGTGCTTGGCATCTATTTCTTGAGGGGCGCGCCTGTCGTTGTGCGTTTTAGTTATCCTGCCGAGAGACCATAACATCTGCGCTCGCGATATGTTTATATAATAAATCAAAAGCATTTCACGACGAACACAGATATTTCATTTTAAAAAGATCAATACTTGTCACTGGCCTCGCCGTTGGAGAATTTTGCCGCTCGCACCTATCCTCATTGGTAAAACCGACGTATACCTCAGTTGCGTAGACGGCTTTCTGCAGGATACGCTACCCCATGTAAAGAGGTTGCTATGAAGAATCCTTATCGTTTCCGCAGATCTTCGGCCTTGCAGCGTGGTGGCCTTACAAGTTCGCCGCTTCCCTGTCGTATCGTGTCCAATGAGGAATTCCAGCCCCCGCCACAAACGCCCTCGCAGGCGCTTGTCGAACACTTAATCGACCAGAGAAGCGAACCTCTCAGTCGCTCGCTCGGAATGGATCGGCGGGATTTTCTCAAGACAAGCGGCGGGATGGCTCTCGCTCTATTGACGATGAACTCGGTCTTCGGAACATTCTTCGACGTGCTTGACGTAGAGGCGGTTGAACCGGGCGCCTTTGCCGAGCGGAAGGGTGAGCCGTTTTTCATCCTCGATGTGCAAACGCACTATGTGAGCGCACATTACGATCCGGAGGATCAGGCGTCCCGCACTGGACGCATTCCGAAGAAAATGTTCCTGACCTTACGTCAAAACGCGAAGAAACGGGGATGGAACCCCGATCTGAAGAATGACAAGCTTACGATGGAGGATCTGGATTGGCACAACTTCATCAAAGAAGTGTTTCTGGACAGTGAGACGTCTGTCGCAGTCTTGAGCACGCCCCCGGGCCTGTTCGCCGAAGACGCGGTCCTCCCTCCGAGTGAAATCAGTCACATCCGCGATGAAATCAATCGCCTCACAGCCTCCAGACGCATGCTCGCGCACGGATTCACGGCGCCCCAACTGCAACAGGCGGCGAAGGATGAATTAGCCATGCAGGTCGAGACGCTAAAAATTGAAGCGTTGAAGCTGTATACGGGCTTTCCAGCCAAAGGGTTTGAGCATGGTTGGTGGATGGACGATGAAAAGATTGCCTATCCCATCCTGGAAGAAACGCGAAAACTCGGGGTGCGGCGCGTATGCGTCCATAAGGGCCTGCCGCTGGGGCCCGATGCGGACTACAATCACCCCCGAGACATGATCAAAGCCGCGAAGGATTTTCCGGACATGAATTTCATGATCTACCATGCCGCCTTGAAAGATGCGGAGATGGCGGAGCACGACTTTAAGAAGACCGGCAATATCCCGTGGACGACCGAGTTCTGCCGGATGAAGCAGAAGGAACCCGGCATCAAGAACATTTATATGGAGATCGGAAACTCATTCGGACAACTCGTAAGCACGAATCCTGAAATTTGCGCCCATTGGCTCGGACAGATATTATTGGCTTTCGGCGAGGACCGGGTCATCTGGGGGACAGATTCCATATGGTACGGCTCGCCGCAGTGGCAGATCGAAGCCTTTCGTCGCTTTCAGATTCCTGATTCCCTCATCGAGAAACATGGCTATCCTAAATTGACCCGCCAGCTCAAGGAGAAGATCTTTGGACTGAACGGTGCGAAGGTGTACGGCGTGGACGTCAAGGCGAGGCTAAACGAATTTCCCAAGGATTACATCAGCAAGATAAAAATGGCCTACCAGGAGCAAGGTCCTGCGCCGAGTCATCAATACTATGGCTGGGCGGTCAAATGAAGCCCCGTAAGGGCCACTGCCTGGTTACCTCGAATTACCCTCCTTACCCGCCGCCGGTAGCGTCACGTTGAATCGGGCGATCCTCGCATCGCGTTCATAATCGGCGCCCGGTTCCTCCATCGCGACGATGACCCTGTTGCGATCCTCGGGCGGAGTATCATTCAGAATTGGATCTGTGTCTTGAAAGCGATCGCCAGCAAAGTACAGTTGAGTAATAAGCTCCGGGTACTCAGGATGGGATACTTTAAAATGGATATGCGACGGTCTCATAGTTCCTGATCCTATGGAGTAGGCGCCTGGCTTGATGGTTTTAAAGATATAGCGCCCGTCCTGATCCGTCACGTACTTGCCCCAGTATTGAAAATGGGGATCCAGAGGGGCCGGATTTTTGGTGTCACGAGGATGGCGATAGCGACCGGCTTCCGAGGCCTGCCAGATTTCCACCACAGCGCCTTTGACGGGCCTGCACTGGGAATCCCGGACTTGCCCCATTACATATAGGATCCGCCCCTTGGCGCTGCCGGTTTCACCTTTGACCTGCGTGAGATCGTTGTCCTTATCGACTTGGGCTTCCATCTGGGCCTTGGGTGGATAATAGGGGCCTTCGGTTTGTGGAGGCGTCACAGGGCAGCCATCCGCTGATTGGCCACGTATTTTCTGAACGTCTTCGGCATAGCCCAACGTG
>JBBRRL010000315.1:0-3885 GCA_038200775.1 Nitrospirales bacterium | reverse complement strand
GGGGTATTCGTACCCGTGTACCTCGTTGTCCTCTTCGTGAGCCCATTCTTCAGCCGCATCGCAAAAAATCCGCGGGCGCGGGCCGCTCTCGAAGGCGTCGCGGCCGCTGCAACTGGAGCAATTGCGGGCGCAGTTTATGTTCTCGGGCACCGCGCAATCCATGATTTGCCGACAGCGCTGATCGGCATGATTACTCTGCTCATCGTGCTGCGCTGGAAGATTCCCGAGCCGGTGCTCATTGCCGGATCAGCGCTGGCTGGTGCCCTGATTTATCGTTGAGTCTGATAGTGTGCCCCACTCCCTGGATTAAGGTCTGGCGCAAGAGCATATTAAAGTATTGCTTTCTTTCCCATTCCCTTACAAAATCCTCGGGCAACCATTTTAGCAATATGAGCTCAGCGCAACGCAAAGTGGCCTCCCCCCGGGTAGTGAACGTCGCCGATCTTAGGCGTCTAGCGGAACGGCGTCTTCCCAAAGTCGTTTTCGGCTACCTGGACGGCGGCGCCGATGGCGAAGTAACTCTCAGGGAGAATTGCCGCGCTTTTCAAGACGTGATGTTTCAGCCGCGCCAGGCTGTCGCCGTGGGCGAAGTTGACATGCGCACGCAAGTCTTGGGAAGCGAAATCTCCCTTCCTCTGATGTTCGCTCCCGTCGGTTACAGCCGGCTGATGCATCCCGGCGGAGAGGTCGCTGCCGCTCGCGCCGCCGGCCAAGCCGGAACCGGGTATATTCTCTCAACCATCTCCGGCCACAAATTGGAAGACGTGAAGGCCGGGTCGCTAGGGCCGGTCTGGTACCAACTCTATCTGGTCGGTGGAAGGGAAGCGGCCGAAGGGGCAATCGCGCGCGCACGTAAGGCAGGCTTTGCGGCACTGGTAATTACGGTCGATACTTCTGCTTCCGGCATGCGCGAGCGCGATCCGCGCAATGGGATGAAGCAGCTTTTGGCCGGCAGCATCTTCGAAAAAATCCCATTCGTCCCGCAAATATTGGCGCGTCCGAGCTGGCTGCTTTCATTCCTGCTCGACGGGGCGGTTCCAGATCTCGAAAACATCGTTGTGCCGGGTCAGGGCCCAATGCCCCTTCTCGATGTGACCGCTGCCCTGGCGCGCTCGGTCGTGACATGGGAGGATATCGGCTGGATCCGCCAGAGCTGGGCCGGTCCAATCGTGATCAAGGGCATTCTTGGCGCAGACGACGCTCGGCGCGCAGTGGACGAGGGCGCCGCGGCCATTGTGGTGTCGAACCACGGCGGACGCCAGCTTGATTGCGTATTGCCGACAATCAGGGCGCTGCCGGAAATTGTTGCCGCCGTCAAAGGTCAAACCGAGATATTGATGGACGGCGGCATCCGCCGCGGCAGCGACATTGTGAAGGCCCTCTGCCTGGGCGCGCGAGCGGTGCTGATTGGCCGTGCCTACGCCTATGGGCTCGCGGCAGCGGGAGAGGCAGGCGCAACCCGCGCAATCGAGATTCTGCGAGAAGACGTGGAGCGCACGCTGAGACTGCTCGGCTGCCGCAGCGTGGCGGAACTGAATTCCTCCTACGTTCAATATCCGCGTGAGTGGCGCGCCGAGCGGGGCGGGGCGCATGACTGATTTTTTCCCGATGCTATAATCGACCGTCGTCCTTCCTGTAGCAGTCCCGCTCCGGGCGCGTAGCTCAATTGGCAGAGCAACTGACTCTTAATCAGTAGGTTGTAGGTTCGATTCCTACCGCGCTCACCATCTTTTCAACAGCTTACAGGGATTATTAGTAAGACCATCTCGGCCGTGTCCGCGCCGTGTCCGCATTCATCGCGCAAGGGCGAAATTTATCAAGAGCACTTTGGCAATTGATTGCAGCGGCTGAAGGGCTACTTATTCTAACATTCTCGGTGGCGGCCATGCGGCAGTTTATCTCGACAGGAGTGTGGGGATGCCCGATTTTGATTCCGCTGATCGTTATCGTCTGCTCCAATATGCCTCGGACCTGCGTATGTGGTTTCAAGCCTGGCTGCTAGAGCCGGTTCACAAAGCTCTGAGTGGCACTGTCGAACCTTCCCGCTTGACTGATCTATACGCTGAAATGAATCGGTTTGAGGCTCGACTCGGAGAAAACCTAGGTATCCCGATCACAATAGAACAACAGGATTTGCCGTTGCTTAAGCGTGTGCTTCTTTTCCAAAAACAAAAGGTCGCCCATAAGCAAGAGGAACTTCGGCACAAATCTGCCGATCAAGACATCATGAAGAAGATTGACTCTCTTAGCGACGCGGTAACCCGTTTGATGTCGCAAGACTGGTTTATGAACGTTAACGAACTAACGATGCCGAGGCTGACGGAGTTCTTGATTCTTCAAGCCGCGTATCAGGTTCTCCCGATGCCAATCGCGTCGGGTGAGTCGCGGTACGACGAAAAATTCGGGATTCTCCAGTCCCCCGGCGGGTTTCTTGCTGGCCTTCGTAATTGTAGAACCGAAAGTTGGCTGCGAGGCACTCCTATTAGTGTCGCATTCATCGATATTGATGATTTCAAGAAATTCAACACCAAATACACCGAAACAACGGTTGATCGGGACTTGCTTCCCCACCTGATGCAGACGCTAGAGTCGCACGTATACGCGCATGGTTTTGCGTACCGTTTTGGCGGCGATGAATATGTCCTTCTCCTCCCCAATATGCCTTCAGACTCGGCTCTGCAATCTCTCCGTGAGCTGCAAGAAAAGCTGCAGTCTCTAAGCGTGCGTGGAATTGATGACTCTGTCACTGTGTCGATTGGAGTGTGTACTCTGGCGGCAGATTCGATCTTGACCGACATCGAAGTACAAGACCGGGCGAACAGGGCTAAGGCGTTTGCAAAAAAAGCAGGGAAAAATTGCATTGCGATATACAGAAGCGCATCGTGCCTGGAAAAAGACCTGTACATTCCATGAGGCTGCATAGGGTCCGTTCGGGCTTGGCTCAGTCACGGAAGATTGCAACGAACGACAATTGGTAGGCGGACAACCGATCCGCGAATCAAAATTGCAGAAGTGATCGAGCGACATCTTCGTGAGAAGCAAGGATGGACTCAGGTGGTGATGGCAGAAAAGGTAGGCATTGACCGCAGCTACATCTCGGACATGGAACGTGGGAAGAAGAATGTCTGCCTACCCACTTTGGAAATTCTAGCTCAAGCCGTTGGCACGACTATTCGCAACTCTTGAAGGGATTGTGAAATCCCGTGCGGATGCAATGCAAATTGTTCGCAACTCTTTAGCTGTGTAATGGAATGCCGCCTTACAGGGTGGCCGGAACGATCACACAAGGGCCTTGCCATTGTGACCGCGAAAGTCAAAGTATTTCGGATGGAGGGTTTCTGATTTGGCAAAACTCTCAGGCAAAGAGATACAGAAGCTCGCTAAATCCATCGTCGCCGAGAATACCGGGGGCATTCGCTACAGCGTGCTCGTAGATAAAATCAGCCAGCAACATCCGGAGACACCCAAAAACACAATACATGGCGCGGTGTGGAATCTCGACGCAATATTCCC
Organism: Nitrospirales bacterium; assembly: GCA_038200775.1. Lineage (GTDB taxonomy): Bacteria > Nitrospirota > Nitrospiria > Nitrospirales > NS-4 > NS-11. The sequence goes on along the minus strand of JBBRRL010000315.1, from coordinate 372 downwards.
GAATGAGATCACCAAGCCAAGCCGTGGCCTCTTCACTCTTCTCGCGAAGGCCGAGAACGAGCCTGTCGCCGTCGAAAGCACGGAACAGATTGCGGCAGGCGTCAAGTTCAAAGAATCGGAGTTCTATGAACCATTTGCTGAATGGTTGAAGAATGATCTCGATGAGGCGACCAAAGCTGTCTCGCTTGGTGGTGCAGGTCTAAAGTCGAAAATGGGGAACGCCTGATGTGGTCGGAATATACAAGCCGCTTGCGAGCAACCTGATCAAGTTTTCTTTGGAAATTATTTCGGCGGAGATCAAAATTGATCCGCTGGCTCCCGTCGTGGCATTCGGACAGGCGGTGGCCTACAGGCTGTTTTCGACCAAAAGCT
>JBBRRL010000314.1:0-3896 GCA_038200775.1 Nitrospirales bacterium | reverse complement strand
TGAAGAAGCCTTCGCCGTCGGTCTTGTAAAGGAGGGGATTGAAACCGAGCACAACATCCTCGCGCGCCGGTTCGATGTACACAAGGCGCCGCCGCACCTCGTCCGTGCAGAAGTCCGACGCCATCCACAGCAACAGCTCCTGGGAAAGGTTTCCCATGCGGTCGATGATGAACCAGCAGTCGTTGGCGCACGGATCCAGCAGCAGTGAATGCAGCATCGTGTGGATCGCGGTCGTCTTCCCCTTGCCCGTGCCACCGATCAAATGCCAATGCGTACGGAACGATGATTTGGGGATATACACTTTTCGACCGGTTTCGCGGTTTTGGCCAAGCAGGATGTTCACGGCTTGAGTTCCTCCAGCAATTCCTGAACAAGCGTTCGGTAGCGGACGTTGAGCTGGGCGAGTTGGGCGTTCCGATACTTGTCCTCGACGCCCTGGGCGCAGATTTTTTCCCGCACGTCCTGGTACCAGCGGGCGAGATCCTCGATTGAGCGTTTGTCCTTGCGAGGCTCGATCTTTTCAAGGTGTTTCTGCATTGTCTCTGTCAGTTGCTGCGCGCGCTGTTCGACATACTCCGGGTCTCTGTTATCGCCCATGTACACGGAAACGAAGTCATTGAACATCTGTCTGCTGAAACGGCTGCCGATCTCTGGTGCATAGAGACAGTAGACGATTTCACAGGAGGCTCGTGCGCTTTCTCGTCTATGCTGACGCTCCCCTTCAAGCACAGCATGTTGCTTCGCGAGGAGGGCGGCGCGATCCCGTTCGGGTGCACAGCGGTCATATTCGAGCTGCAGGTTCTGTTTCCGCCGCAATTGCCGGCGCCGTTCCGCGGTCTGTCTGCGATCCGCATTCCAGTTGTGCAAGCAGGTGGCAAAGCCTGCGAAAGCGAAGGAACAGGGGGTGAGGACGATCCAGGAGGTCCCAATTATCACACCTGTGCCAATGAGCCCCCGCACGGCCGTTTCGGTCAACGGGCCGCCCAATGGTCTTCGGGAAAGACAATAGGCCAGGTACGCAACGAAGGATGCTCCGGCGAAGCTCAGGCAGAGTCTGCGAATCTTGGGGTATTCCTTCGACACTTTGTTGCCCACAAACAACAAAGCGGCTGCCACGAAAAATAGTCCACCGATGTCAGATTCTTCAAAAGCACGGAGCATCGATGACATTGGCGCACCTTCCCCAAAAGCAATGTGTAACCGTCTGTGGCCCCTAAAAAAACATGGGCCGGGCCCGAGCTACGTGTGGCCGAATCTTTCTATTCGCTGAGGATCTTGTTGAGATTCCGGCGGACGCCGCCGATCTTGTGCTGATTTGCGGGAATCTTGTTTGTCGAATCATTGAAGGAAATCCGGTCAACCACCCATGTGTCGGAATCCGATGTGTTGACATCGATAAGAATCGACGCAATATAGCGTTTTTTGGCCAGTTGCCCGAAGTACTCGACTTCGAGCCGAAGATGAATGTGCCCCTTTGGAGCGGACGGAAACGAGAATTTGAGAAGATCCGGATCCACTCCGCTGGAATGTGCCGAGAGAGTGATCTCAAGGGCTAGCTTGGCGGCGAGCTTTTTCTGGGCGCGCTTGTCCATTGCGCGTGAGAGGAACTTTTGAAGGTCCGTCCGCGAGGATGCGTCCTCGGCTCTCGCTATGTCGCCTGCGAGAAAGAAGCCCACGACAAGAATTAATAGCCTCAAGAACGGAGGTTTTCGGTTTTTCTTCGCCATGGCGCGTTCCTTTGTTCAAGGGCATCGTGGGGGTGCGCTGCTGTTTTCAGACGCTGGATGCTTATTGACGGAAGCAAGGTCCGAAACTTAAGGGCGAAATGTCTATTCGACAAACAGTAGCGCCGCACCTTGGAAGACATGACCTGGACGCAACGCAGGTTGCTTCGCTGCGACTTAAGAACTGTGCTTAAGGGAATTACTGGCGGCAGCCAAGGATTGTGCAGGTCTCGGGCAATTTGAACCGTGCCCGTCACTTGGTTTTCAGTTGCTCCTCAATGGCCGCCGCCAGGCGAGCGATCAGGTCTGGGAGGCGGTCGCGCGTTCCTTCTATTTGCACGCTGCTGACAGTGCGACCGTCTTGCCGCAGGACAAGACGCAGATCCACCTTGTTGCCCGTCACGGTGTACGTACCGCTCGGCTTGAAGGCGCCGGGCATCTCGTCAGCATCAACGTAGACACCATGGGATCGCTTATCCTTGCCTCTTGCGCTGAGATAAGAGGCGTCGATCAAATGCTTGCGTAAAAGTGGCATCAGTCCCAAGTCGTCATCACCAACCACGACATTTAGAAGCACCGGCCGCACCAGTAGAGGTTCTGCCAGCGCGGAGGCAATCAACTTTCGATCCTCTTCCTTGAGCTGGCCGATGTCAAAGCTGGAGCCGCGCGGGGCCATGATCATGGGCTTTTGAACGCCGCCTACATGTCGGGCGAGCTGCGGGACCTCATCGGCTGCGTACTGGAATAGCATGCTCACATCAACGTATTCCCCTTGCCGGAGTTTGGCGCCGCGCATCGCCTGGAGTAGGGAATAGGTCAATAATCCCTGTGAAAACTGGCTGGCCTCGTAACTCACGCGGTCGGACGCGCAGCCCATGAGGACATGGAAACCGGTGCGGTCACGTAACCGGTCAATCGCTCTGATCTGGTCGGCGCTGACATCGCGATGTTCGATCAGCTTGCCCGCGGCCGCGCCCGCCGCGCATGTGTCTAGGATTAGCACCTGCTTCAGGGCCGGCGCTTGTTTTAGCCACTCGGTCAATTCCGCACTGGTGACTGAATATTGCCGCCGCAAAGCGGGATCGAGGAAGGCGCCGCGATCAGTGGTCCGTGCCTCCTTCGTTAGGTAGCAATAGACTTCCTGACCTTGGTCGGGCAGCGCGATGCCGTGTCCAGCAAGGTAGACCACCAAGACGTCCGTGGGCTTCGATTTTCGGAGGACGGCGAAGGCCTTTTCGGGGTTTTCCCGGGTCGGCGGCAAAGCGCCCGACTTATCAGAGTCGCACAGCAAATGCACGTGAACCTTCTCTGCACCGAACAAACGCCCGGCACCGGTTGACAGGGCCTTCGCAATATCCTCGGCGTCCTTAGACGCGAACCGCAGTTTCAGCGCGTCCGAAGCATAGGTGGAAACACCGGCCACGATTGCGTACAGTTCGATAGGTTGTTCCACTTTCTGGCCTGGAGCTTCCCAGACAAGGTCATACCCACGGCCGGAGAGATAGCCTTCACGGTTCCAAGTGACGATCCGCACTTGATTTTTCTCGCCGGGAATAACAGAAGCACCGGACAAATTCACGGTGAGGGTTGCCTCGTCGCTCTCCGGCTTGATTTTGTCACCCCGGGCGTCGGCCACCAGTTCCCGGCCATTGACGAATACCTGTACCTTGCCGATACCCCCTCCCTGATTTGTAAGCTTGAGCGAGAGCATGCTGGTCCCTTGTGCGGGCGCCGTAGCTTCAACAGCAGGAAAGAGATCAACCTCCTTAAACGGTTTGACATCGCGCAACGGTTCCTTATTAAGGCCCATGTACTTGGAGAGCAAGCCTGGATCGTAATAGCGTTCCTTAAGCTGTTTCAGTGCGATGGGCTGGCTATCGAAGACCCAATGCAAGCCTTCGACATCGCCACCGTTGGCGGCATCGAAACGGCCGGCAGGATCAACCACCGCCCAAGTGCCGTCGCGAAAGCTGATAAGTTGGCACAGCTGTTTGCCTGTAGTCGCGTCCCAGAGGCGAGTGGTGCAGTCCTCACTGCCGGAAGCCAGTCGCTTGCCATCGTCAGACCAGGCCACGGACCAGACGTAACTGGTGTGACCATCGAAGCGGCGAATTTCTTTGCCGGTGACTATATCCCACAAGCGCGCAGTCCCGTCTCCGCTCCCGGTGCAGG
>JBBRRL010000313.1:0-3915 GCA_038200775.1 Nitrospirales bacterium | reverse complement strand
TTCATAACTGAGGCAGGTTTTCACCATGTGCTGCAGCTCATTTTCATCTTTGGGGGCCATGACTACCATGTTGGGGACATGGCGCAGGAAGGCGTAGTCGAATGCGCCGTGATGGGTCGTTCCGTCTTCGGCAACCAAGCCTCCGCGATCAATCATCATCGTGACCGGCAGGTTCTGAGTGGCGACGTCGTGAACAATTTGATCGTACGCGCGCTGCAGGAAAGTACTGTACATGGTCACGACCGGCCGTAAGCCCTGTGTCGCCAACCCCGCGGCAAAGGTCAGCGCATGCTGTTCGGCGATTCCGACATCGTGAAAGCGGTCGGGGAACTCCTGCGCGAAGCCCTTCAAGCCGGTTCCCTCGCACATGGCCGCTGTGATGGCGATTATCCGGCGATCCTGGCGCGCGAGGCGGCACAGAGTATTGGTGGCGACGGCAGTGTACGAAACAATCGAGGCCTGTTTCGATGGACGCCCTGTCTCAAGATCAAAAGGCGGGCAAGCATGAAACCAGACGGGATCTTTCATCGCCGGCTCATAGCCCAGACCCTTTTTCGTAATGACATGCAGCAGCGTCGGACCCTTGAGTCTCAGTACGTTCTTAAGGGTCCCCAACAGATGGTCAAAGCTATGGCCGTCGATGGGCCCGACATACCGGAATCCCAACTCTTCGAACAGCAACCCGGGAAGGATGATGCCCTTGGCGAGTTCCTCCGCTCGATGAGCGAGCTTGCTGAGGGAATCTCCAAACCGAGGGATTGCTCTCAACAATTGCTGCGTCTCTTCTCGAACTCGAGTGACGAATTCGCCCGTGTAGGTGCGATTGAGATACGCGGATAACGACCCGACATTGGGCGAGATCGACATTTGATTATCGTTCAGGATCACCACGAGGTCTTTGTGAAGCCCGCCCGCGTGCTCCATAGCTTCCAACGTCATGCCCGAGGTCATCGCACCGTCGCCGACAATGCAGACGACCCGATGATTTTGTTCTTCAAGGTCGCGGGCCACCATCATGCCCACTGCAGCGGACACCCCTGTCCCCGCGTGTCCGGCATTGAAGGTATCGTAAATGCTCTCTTCTCGTTTACAGAAACCGCTCATTCCTCCGTGCTGACGAAGGGTGTGAAACTGCTCCCGCCTACCAGTCACCAATTTATGAGCATAGGCCTGGTTGCTCGTATCCCAGACAATCTTGTCCTTCGGGGTGTCGAGCAGATAGTGGAGAGCCAGGGTGAGCTCAACAACGCCAAGGTTAGACGCTAAGTGACCCCCTACAGCGGAGGTGGCGGCGAGGATGCGTTCCCGAATCTCTCGGGCCAGTGTCGGGAGAACCTCGACGGAAAGCCGTTTTAGATCTGAGGGGCTATCGATGCCGTCTAATAATGACACTGGTCACCTCTCCTTGACAATAAGAGTACGGATTGAAATAAACGCAAGTATTTAATTATACGCGCTTTTGTCACATTTTTCAACGCCACTACATCCTACCTAAGCGGTATGCAAGAACAGTCGCCAGAGTGAAATCGGGAGCCGAATCCCGAATAAAATCCAGATTCTCGATCCCATAGACCTGCCACAGCAGACGCGGCGTGAAGCTATAGCCGAGCATGAGCACGGCCTCTGTGATTGCCTGATCCAGAAGTTTGAGGCCTGTCCGATCAAACGGGGACTGATGATAATCGAACTGGCCGGTAATCGAGAATTTCGGAGTGATCATGAACTCAACACCCGTCATCGAGGTCATATACGCCCGTAACGCGAAGCCCAGATAGTGACCTGTCGGAAAGATCCCATTCAGATTTTGGTACAGAACGATCCTGCGAAGAAAGGTTTTTTGAAGAGCCACGCCGACGCCGAAATCCCATAGGCCCGTTCCGAAGGCCCGGCTCTCATCCCCTGTCGGCAGCTTCAGCGCCACACGAAGGGAAATCGCCGGCAGGTAATTCGCTTCAGAGACCAAGAGGGTCTTTGCCGACAGCGTTGTGTCGGCAAGTCCGTAGCTGCCGTTGGCACCTTGAAGCACCGGCTGGCCGTTTCGTGAGAGGACGTAAGCGAAACCTGTGCCGTTGAGGCTCGCGCGCAGAGGTCCGGGTCGACCCACGAGGCGTTCAACTGCCGTGATGAGTCCATCCAAGCCGCCCGAGTGATGATACAAGGACGCGATCTCAACGCCGACTTCGGTACCAGCAAACATACCATATCGAAGATCGAACGCCGTCCTGAGCTGGTTCAGCTTGAGCAGTCCGCTGACGTTGGGGGTGGACTCCTGCAAGATCGTGCTGCTCTCAGAGACATGGAGTCGCATGCCCAAATCACCTATTGGCAAGGGCACCGCGGATTCTCCGGACATCTGTAATGATAGACCCTGAAGGGGCTGGAAGTTCCGGGCAGGTGCGAGACCCTGACCTATGTAAGAATCCTCACCTCGGACTTCGGTGGCGCTGTACAGGAGAAAAAGCACCAGCGCGGCGGCGATGTTGAACGTGCCCAGACATCCGCGTGGGGGAATGGTGAGTCTATCAACCCGCCTCAAAATGGGAAATCCAGGCCGGCAAAGACCGCATGGCCATCTTTGCTGGTCGCGACGTCCACCCGTCCGACAACGTTGGGACGCGCGATGGCTCGGAAACCGATCCCTGGATTAAATTCATAATTGGAAAGCAACCCGTATCCGAACGTGCTCATCACTTTGCCGATATCCAAAAATGGTGCGGTTTCGATTTCTGCAATGGTGCCAAAGAGGCGCAAGTGAAACAGTTGGATGCGCTCCTCGAAATTTAAGACGATCAAATGGTCATCAACAAAACGGCCGATGCCAAACCCACGCAAAGTGTTCTGGCCGCCGAGGATGCTTCGTTCGAAGAAGGGGATGTTTTCGCCGCCGAGGGTGGCCTCGACTTTCCCGCGGAACGCAAACGTGTACCGCTTGGTCTCATTGGGAATGAGCGCTCGATATTCAATACCGTACTTGCTGAAGACAGTCGTCTGGGCAGCAGTAAATGCCTGCGCCAGTTCGGAATACACCGCGAAGAAAGATCCAATCGTGGGTGTCACCGCATCATCGCGTGTATCGCTTAAAAATCCCAGCCTGTTGCCGGAGATCGTCCCCCCGCCGGTTCCGCGGACGCTGGGAAAAACCGACTGCGTGAACGCCAGATCCGGAATGCCCCCCGGCTGAAGCTCCACATTGCGCAGCCGCTGGGTGAAAAGCACCCGCTGCCCGGGCCCCACATAGATTCCTGCAGACACATACCCGAAAAGCTCCCGGTCGGTGTAGTTGGTCTCATTATCCTGTGGGGCGCCGGCGCCTATACCGAAAAACCGCACGGTCGCATTCTTGAAAAAGCCCGCGGCGGATTCGAAGCTATATCGTCCCTGGGCAATGTACAAGTTGCGATATGTCCCTAGGAATTTTCGCTCGATCCTCTCGGTATATGATGCAAGAAATGTGATCTCCTCGCCGCGACTGGGGTATTTGAACAGATTAAGAGTGACACGAGAACCAAGAAACTCGTTGTGCACATACATGGGCGCGATGATCTGTGTAATCCGCCCGTCCTTGTCATTGAAGATGACCGGCGCAATGACTCCGACATCGACTCCGTCATTCTTTGAATTGGCAATCGCGGGAATGACAAAGTAATTCCAGTCTCGCGCTTCGGCTCTCGTCGTCACAAGCGCGATGAGGGCGAGCATGGCGGCGAGCGCCGATCCCGAACGCACGAGGCCGACGTCAAGGAACCTCATCGTGAGGAAGGTTCGCGTTTTCGATCGAGCTATTGCGGCCGTGGCCGTTCAGGAGCCGCGCCGGGGGCACCGATGAGGTCTGCCTTCTCGCGAATCGTCTTACTTAATACTTCAAACGATTCTTTTCGCAAAATGCGCTTGAACTGCTCGCGATAGTTGCTCACA
>JBBRRL010000312.1:0-3917 GCA_038200775.1 Nitrospirales bacterium | reverse complement strand
TGGCTGGAATTTTGATGGCCTCGCCGGTTTGAGGGTTGCGGCCATTTCGCGCTTTCCGGTTCACCAGGACAAGTTTGCCGATGCCCGGCAGCGTAAAGGAGTTTTTGGCCTCTTTGTGAGCGAGGGCGCTGAGCTCATCAATAAATTCTACCGCCGCCTTCTTTGTCATGCCGGCCTTGCCCGCCATGTGATCGGCGATCTGTGACTTGGTCATTGCTTTTGCCATTAGTGCTCCTTTCGGAAGAAGTTAACCACATGCCGCTGCGGCACGTTATGCCGACAGAAACGAAGGAAAAGTACGGCGATCTGCGCGTAAAGTCAAGTGGATCGTTGAAGGCAGTAGAGGGGGTAAAACTTTACTTAAGGCATCTTTGGAGGAGGGACCGATGAATACATGTTATCTCAGGATGAAATGTCGGACGCGAGAGTCGAGAATCTCCGTGCAGAGTCACTCCGCGACAAATCGAGTTCGCCCTGGATCGATCCGACACAGGTCCCAGGCGGCTCCAATGCAAGACAACCCGTAAATCAGCCATTTGGATGGATCGAAATTATACCACCGCGCGCCATTTCGGTAATCACGCTGATGCGCATGGTGGAAGTTGTGATAGCCCTCACCGAAGGTCAGCAAGGACACAACCCAGCTATCTCTGCTCGAATCGTTGTTCGCGTGCGGCTGTTTGCCCCAGAGGTGGCAGATAGAATTGATGCAGAAAGTTGAGTTGAGCACAAAAAAAGTTCGTCCCACGCCGGCGAGCAAGAAACACCCCAGGCCGCCGACCCATCCGTCGTACACAAACCCAACGATAAATGGTAACACGAGTCCCGAGATCACAATGGGGATATAATAACGATCTTGCCATACCACGAGCGGATCCTGCTTCAAGCGCAACCCGTATTTGCCGTCACCATGTTGGTCCTTATAGAAGATCCAACCGCAGTGCGAGTACCAAAAGCCACGCTGCGCATTGTAGGGATCATCGTGCTGGTCACAGCACGCGTGATGTCTGATATGCGCGCGGCCCCATTTAAGAGCCGAGTTCTCCAACGCCCAGCCACCTGTGACCAAGAGGGTCGCTTTCACCCACGGTGCGCACTCAAAACTGCGGTGCGCGATGAGTCGATGGTACCCCACGGTGATGCCGAGACCCGTGGTGATATAGAGCAGACCGAACATTGTCCAGTCTACCCAAGTGTAATCGTGGTAGTAGGCAAACATCGGAAGCCCGACGAGGGCGCCCAGCGTGATGAGACCAAACAAGGAGATCGTGCCGTAACTAATGACAGCAGGCTTGTTGGCCGGGCACTGTGCAGCGGTATCAGTCATGGGAGGTTCTCCATAATAGGTCTGTCCGTCTCTTCGCCGCTCGCTATAACCGCATACGGCAGGATAACACCGGTAGCAACCGAAGGTATAAGTAGAACTACACTACCATAAAATGATGCCTAAGACAAGAAAATAAGAAGGCAGGAGGTAGTCTCATTTCCGATGCTCTCTTGCCTTTTTGACCTCGTCCAGCCCTTGCGCGAGGAATCGATCGCCCGGGCGAACTCGCAATCCTCCCGGTATTGGGCTTCCGCTTCATCGAGCTTGCCATCCTCAAACAGGACTTGAGCCAGCTTTCCCTGGTAGCGGTCGAATTTTTGAACCACCTCTCGGAGGGTCTGCTCCGCTTCTCCCTTCTTTCCTAGCCGCCATAAACTCAGCCCGAAGACCACTTGTGAGAGACCTGGGATCCCTCGTGTCCCATCCGGGTCCAACCTCATCCCTACGCGCGATTCCAGTTCGGCCTCCTTCCACTTTCCCTGACTGCCTAACGCCGCGGCCAGTGCCGCGTGTGCGACCGCGTTTTTCGGGTCCAAACGGACTGCGACCTGTGCCTCGGTCTCGGCCGCGGTATACTTCTCCTGTAGTAGCAAGCTCAAGGCGACCAGCGCCGGCCAGTCGGCTGACCCAGGTTCATACGTTCCAGCCGCGCGAAATTGCGCCTCTGCTTCTGCGTAGTGGAGTTGTGTGAAATACTCATTGCCAAGGGCCGCATGGTCAAGGGCCTTCTCCGACGAGGTGACCTCCGGGGGTGTCGTCCCGCTTTCCGTCAAGAGCTCGTGGCGGTCGGTTTGGACCGGCGTCTGCGCCGGTGATTCAGCCCCTTGCCATTCAAGAATGTAAGCATTGGCTACAGGGTCGCCAAGCATTGTGAGGCCGGCCGACGGACAGTCGGCGTGGAAGAGCTTCTCTATAATCGAGTACCCTCTTGGCAAGGGCGTATCCCGCAGGCCTGCGCTCGATCGGTGACAGCAGCAGTAGTGCGCCAGGCATTATAGTAAGGATCATCGAGGGTCGGCGGCCTCGGACAGGAGACACCCCAATTGTCGGCATCGTCCTGGGCGACGATGTACCAGTCCTCAGGCAGGGTCCCACCGATTTTACAAATCGGTTTTTACAGGAACGCTTCTTCCTTCACGTGCTCTAGTTCTGCGGGCGCGGCGGTGGGGGCAAGGACGAGAAAAAAGCCGGCAGCAATCGCGACAGTTTTCAGAGGGACCGTTTCTTTCGGAACGCATGGCGAAGGTCCCGGACGATGAGCCACAGTCCTATGGCAATACCGGTCACACAAAGGAGCTCTGCAGCGATTGTCATTTTCCTGCCATCAGAAGTCTGACATACATCATACAGGGCCGATCGACCGCAATCCGTTCTTCTGAAGGGTCACTAAATTTCTACTAGGGACGATCACAGAGCACACGTATGAGAATCGCTGTCATCCCTAACAGAGGAGATTTCTCCGGTGACGCGCTATACTGGAATACAAGAAACGGGATGGTTCGGTGAGGCGTGAAGCGGCATGCGGATCGAAGACTACGCTCTGATCGGAGATACTCAGACTGCCGCGCTTGTCGGGCGCGATGGTTCCATCGATTGGCTTTGCCTGCCGCGGTTCGATTCGGACGCGTGTTTCGCCGCCCTCCTGGGCGATGAGCGGCACGGCCGCTGGTTACTGACCCCACGAAGTGCCGTACGCCGCACGCATCGTCGCTACCGCCCCGGGACACTAATCCTGGAAACCGAGTTTGAAACCGACGACGGCAGTGTTCGTGTTGTGGACTGCATGCCACCTCGGGACAAGCACCCGGACGTGGTTCGGGTCATTGAAGGAATACGGGGACAGGTGTCCATGCGGATGGAACTCGTCGTCCGGTTTGACTATGGGAAGGTCATACCGTGGGTCCGCCAATTAAACGGCATGCTGTATATGGTGGCCGGGCCAGATTCGCTATCCCTGTACACCCCGGTGGAAACTCATGGCGAAGGACTCACTACAGTGGCCGATTTTGTCGTGAGCGAAGGACAGCAAGTCCCCTTTGTATTGATTTGGCACCCCTCCCACCTTCCAGTGCCAGAAGGTGTGAAAGCCGATCTTGCGGTGGAGGAGACCGAAGCGTGGTGGCGTGAGTGGTCGAGTCTATGTACCTATCAAGGACCGTGGCGGGAGGAGGTGGGACGATCCCTGATCACACTCAAGGCATTAACGTACGCGCCGACGGGTGGAATCGTTGCCGCGGTCACCACATCGTTGCCGGAAGCGTTGGGGGGAGTCCGGAATTGGGACTATCGGTTTTGTTAGCTTCGGGATGCAACATTTACACTCTATGCCCTCATGACGGCGGGCTACAAGGAAGAGGCCGCGGCCTGGTGTGATTGGTTGCTAAGGACTGTAGCCGGTGACCCAGGCCAGTTACAGATCATGTACGGCGCCGCCGGTGAACGTCGGTTGACCGAAATCGAGTTGCCATGGCTTCCAGGATATGAGGGGTCTTCGCCGGTGCGCATCGGGAATGCCGCGGTAGGGCAATTTCAGTTGGATGTGTACGGCGAAGTGATGGATACGTTGCATCAGGCGCGCCGGGTCGGCATT
>JBBRRL010000311.1:0-3922 GCA_038200775.1 Nitrospirales bacterium | reverse complement strand
GGTCTGCGGCGAGTTCCTTGATGTGCAAACCGGTGACGTATTCGGCGAGGTTGATGGCGTGGGTGCCGATGTCTCCCATGCAGCCGGCGGCACCGCAGATGGCGGGATCGACACGCCAGGAGGCCTGCTTCTGGCCGGTGTTTTCCAGCATGGTGGCGAGCCAGCCCTGCGGATACTCGACGACGACTTTGCGGATCTCGCCCAGCTTGCCTTCTTCGATCATCTGGCGTGCCTGACGCATGAGCGGGTAGCCGGTGTAGTTGTAGGTGACGCCGTAGAGCTTGCCGGTGGCTTTGACGATGCCAGCGAGTTCCTTGGCCTGCGCTAGATTGAAGGTGGCGGGCTTGTCAGAGAGCACGTGGAAACCGGCTTCCAGTGCTGCTTTGGCCGCCGCGAAGTGGACGTGGTTCGGCGTGACGATGGAGACGAAGTCCATGCGCTTGTCCGCAGGCAGCGCGGACTCGGAGCGGAGCATTTCTTCGAAGTTGCCGTAGCAGCGCCCGGCGGGGAGGTGGAAATCAGCGCCGCTGTCCTTGGAGCGCTGGGGGTCGGAGGAAAATGCGCCGCAAACGAGTTCGATCTGCTGGTCGATAGATGCTGCGATGCGATGAACGCCGCCAATGAAGGCACCGCGTCCGCCGCCGATCATGCCATAACGAATTTTCCGGCTCATAAACAAGTGTTCGGGGTTCTAGGTTCTCGGTTGAAGGGTGAGTGAAGGGGACAGCGAGTGTGCGCAGAGGGTGGGATGGGTCAAGTGCATCCGCGCCCAGATCACGGCCGCATCAGGCAGAGGCAGTCCATCGGGTTAATCAAACTCAGGCGATCGGAATGCTTGAGAGGTGGAGCTGTCACACGTCGAGTGCCATTCGTACCAGGCCTGCTGAAAACCGCCTCCGAATGATGTGGAAAGACCTGCGAAAAGGGTGGTGCCGCTGGCCGGACTCGAACCGGCAAGGGAGTTGCCTCCCAGCAGATTTTAAGTCTGCTTGTGGCCTATTCGGGAATGTCTCGCGATGTTCGCCGAAGAAGATGATAAAACGTTGAACCTCAGCTTGTCATGGAGTATAAGGCGTTTCATCATGAAGAACAAACAACATGGGATGGAATCGATAAATGGCCAAGAAGTGGCCAAGGTTATACATGTCCATAGCTTCGCAAAAACAGACGTGAGGTATTGGAAACCACGCTTGTTTAAAAACTCCTACACTGGGGGCCAAGGATCTGGTCAGACTTTGAATTGGTGTGTGCGGATGGCGAGAAGCGGAAGACGCGAGACATTCAACTTGGAGACTCCAAACGTCGACATAGCCGCGAAGAAGGCTCAGCAGATCTACCTGTCCCTCATCGCCAAGGGGTGGGAAGAAACCATCGTCGCATTTAAACCTAAATCTGTCGCAGCACCTCCAGTCACGGCAACCGTGGGTGCGCTGATCGACGCATTCACTCGACTCACCAACTGCCGGTCAGAGAGTATCGATACGTATGCGAAAGCCTTGCGGAGGATTGCGGCGGGGGTATTCAACATTCCGGACGGAAAAAAATTTGATGCGTTCAACGGCGGACGAAAGGAGTGGCTTAAAAAAGTGGATGCGATTCACTTAGCTGAGCTTATTCCCTCAAAGGTCGTTGAATGGAAGAACGATCAGATGAAGAGTGCAAAAACGCGAGAAGCTAAGGGGCGCGTTGCAGTGACCGTCAATTCATTGGTTCGAAACGCAAAAGCGCTTCTTTCCAAAAAGGTTCGGTCCTTCATCGAAAAGGAACTGGTTCTTCCATCACCACTGTTTTTTGATGGCGTTACGTCTGAGCCCGAGCCCAGTCTTCGCTATCGTTCCATGTTTGACGGAAAGGAGGTGCTCAAAGCTGGACAGCTCGAACTGCTTTCTGTTGATCCAGAGGCCTTCAAGTTGCTCCTGTTAACCCTAGTCTGTGGGCTTCGACGCAGCGAAGCGGACTCCCTGATGTGGAATCAATTTAATTTTGAAAAGCGCGTGCTATCGATTGCCGACAACGAGCATAAGGCTCTGAAAAGCAAAGACTCGGCAGGGGACATCGATTTAGATCCTGAATCATCTGAGATATTTCGAAAATTTATGACTGCGGCAAATGGTAAGTTTGTATTGGAGGCACACGGGGGGGGCGAGAGTGATGCGGCTGCAAAGCGGAAGAGCCGTGGGTATCGATGTGACAGCACTCATAAGTTCCTTCTGAAGTGGCTCCGAAGCAAAGGGGTGTCAGGGCTCCGTCCAATGCATGCTCTGCGGAAGGAAATTGGATCGATTATCGCCAGCCGTGACGGGATCTGGCAAGCATCCCGTTACCTCAGGCATTCGGACATCGGGATCACTAGTCGCCTGTATGCAGACAAGAAGCACCCCGTGACAGCAGGTATAGGGGGCTGGATGGATAAATGATTAAGATGGTAAGTTTTTATACCTAGACCGACATTGCTTCTTCGATCCATAGCGGTCACCCTCCTAAAGGAAGCGGGTATCCCTGCTGCCGTGGTGATGGAAATGATCGGTCATGACAGCGAACAGATGAGCGAGCACTACACCCACGTTGGCCAGGCAGCGATGAAGAAGGCGGCTCATGCGATGTCGGACTTGAGAGCGCTAACGCGTCGATTCCTCCGTCGATAATTTATTCGCCCTGTAGCGCTCGGAGATTGTGCCAGGGTGTGGATAAATTTCGGAAAGCGGGAAGAGGGGTTGTGATTTATCGACTGCGGGTTCAACGCGGAAGGCAACATCTGCATCATTTCTTCGCGGATTATCAACGAACCCGAGTGCCATCGCAATGGTCGGATCAGCACGCAACTTTCCGAAGGTATACTCAATCACCTTGCTGCTGCTTCGCTGACGATAGACTCTGTGAAGGCCCTCACCGATGCCCTGGATTTGCAACAAATCTCCGACCTGCGCATACAGCGACAGTCCTAGAACCCTCAACTTTCCAGTAGCGGCCGCCGCTTGAAAAAGATCGACGATCGGTTGAATGACCTCTTTGAGCTTTTCTTCCGTGAATCGCTCGGGTTGCAATGCAATGTATTGGTCCCAAGTGGCATAAGTGTAGGTTTGGCCATATAAATCAACGGCCTCTGTCCAATGATCAAGAATACATTCGTGCCATACGCCGTATATGCTCATACACCTTAGGGCCAGAACTCTATTTGCTCGCCTCGTGCCCTGTTCGACTGCCTGGATAAAGGGTTTTGACAGTTCAAGACGGTCAGCAATTTCGGCTTGGGTCAGGCCCACAACCTCACGAAGCTGTCTCAGTGCGAGATTGGCGGGAGGCGACGAAAGTGGTGTTTTAGGCTTCACTGTGTGATTATTGATGCAGAAAGGTGTGCTCGCGTGAATTATTTCAAAAAAATAGTTGAGGCCAGAAGAATACACTGTATTCCTTTAAAGCAATCCAGAGAAGTTTATGTCAGCCTTAACCCCCACTCCAAAACCCAACGCTGTCATCACGTTCCGCCTGCCGAGAGCGGGCGAGAAAGACCCTCATTTTGGATTAACCCGTTCCTTCTACCACCAGAGCGAGGCAGATGGCCGCCTTCGCTTACTGCGACTCAAGAAGCGCGGTTTTGCGCGCGGCCTTACTTTGGTTCCGTTTCAAGCAGTTCTTAACCTGATGCGGGACGAGAACCCCGGGCTGTTTGGGCATTTGGAAAGCCACGAATCCACCTCGGCTCATGAGATCTAAATGAAATTTGAGCTGGGTGGTCGAGTGACCTTCAAGCTCCAACGCGTCCCGGGCTCAATGGCTGCGTGGACAAAAAACCAGACAAATAATATTATGGCTACCCAAACACAACCCAAAGCTACGACAGCAGAAGAACTCATGGAACTGATCAAACAGGGACAGGCTTCCCTGGGAGGTCAGTTGAATGAGAAACGTGCCGACTTCTACC
>JBBRRL010000310.1:0-3927 GCA_038200775.1 Nitrospirales bacterium | reverse complement strand
TTGCGCACGCCGGCCAAGGCCAGGTTTTCGCGTTGGGTGACCCGTGGATCTACAACGAGTACATCGATCGCAAGGATAATCGCCAGATCGTGACGAATCTCTTCCGCCTACTGCTTAAGAAATGACGTCGCCGTAAGCCGCCCGTCTGGTTCCTGCTTATTCATGGCTCTCGAGTGTTTCGAGAGTTCTGTGTGAAACCCAGACCTGTATTGGGGGTCGCCGAGCGACCATCCAGCATCGCTCCTCGCCCCGTACTTGCCGCGCTAGGAGCCTCACCCCAAGCCGCACCCCAATGTTATTATGAAGCCATAATGTCAATGCTTTCGCCCAGACTGCAGCTGAGAGTCTCGCAGAAGCAGATCCTGACTCCCGGGCTCGTCCAGATGGTGACGGTCCTTCAATTGAACCGCTTGGAATTGAAGGACATGATCACCCAGGAGATTGCTGAGAACCCGGTCCTTGAAGAATCGGCCGATGGCGTGGAGGAGCTAACTCAGGAAGAGGTCCAGGCCCTCATTGAAGGGGAGCGAACCTCCGAGCCGTCCGACCAGAACATCCTCGAAACCACCAATGGCGCTGCTGGATCCGACATCGAGACCGGCGCCGACGCCCCGGAGGTTTTTGTCGATGGCGATTTGGAAGGGCAGAATTTTGATGCCAATGCCGCTGCCATCGCCCTCGAAGCCCCCGAATCGGAGCCAATCGAGCCCAAGCCGGATAAGGATCCATTTGATGAGATCGACTTCGGGTCGTTCTTCGACGATTACCTGGACCCAGGCTACAAGAGTCCCTCCTCTGAAAACGTTGAAAAGCCCTCTTTTGAGACGTTTCTGTCGTCGCCAGTCACGCTTGCCGACTACCTGCATTCGCAGCTAAGCGTGCTGGTGATGTCGGAAGCGGTACGGGATGCGGCCTCCAACGTAATCGGCAACCTTGACGATAACGGGTATCTCACGATCCCACTCGACGAAATCGCGGAGACTGGCCAGCACTCCATCGCAGAGGTTGAGGAAGCTCTGCGCGTAGTTCAATCGCTGGATCCGGCGGGCATTGCCGCCCATGATGTTCGCGAGTGCCTGCTGCTGCAACTCGAGAGCCGCAACGGCAAAGGCGGTGTTGCCTGGCAGATTGTAGCGAATCACTTAAAGATGCTGGAACTGCGCCAGACCCGGGAGCTAGCCAAGGTGCTGGGACGCCCCCTGGAGCACATTCAGATCGCCGTCGACGTCATCCGCCATCTGGAGCCCCGTCCTGGCTTACGTTTCTCCGCGTCCGGTGCGCGCCAAGTTGAGCCGGACGTGTATATCTTCAAGGATGGCGACGATTACCTCATTCAATTGAATGATGACGATTTGCCGCAATTGCGGCTGAACGCTCAATATAAGCGCATGCTCGACCGTACCCAGGAACCGAGCAAGGATGTACGCAACTACGTCAAAGAGCGTTATGCGTCGGCCATCCAGCTGATGAAAAACATCGAGCAGCGCAAGCAAACCATCCTGAAGGTCTGCCAGTCCATCGTGCGCCGCCAGCTCGATTTCCTTGAATACGGGATCGATCAGCTGAAACCGATGATGATTAAGGAGGTGGCGGAAGAGATCGGCGTTCACCCCTCCACCGTCAGCCGCGCGGTTTCAAGCAAATACACTCACACCCCGCAAGGCGTCTTTGAGCTGCGTTATTTCTTTTCGGAAGCCGTCCAGGGTATTGCAGGCAGTGGAACTCCGCTTCTGATCCTGAAACGCAGAGTCAAGAAGATGATTGAGGAAGAGGACACCCAACATCCTCTTACCGATGAGCAGATTACCGCGAGACTTAGGTCTGAGGGCATAGATGTGACCCGTCGGACCGTGGCAAAGTACCGGGAGGATATGAAGATACCTTCAACCCACCAGCGGCGGGTTCGCAACTAGAGGAAATCCGCTTCACGGAGTCGATCAATGAAAGTCACCTACACAGGGCACGAGGATTTTTCTTCCAAACAACGCGACAAGCTGGAAGGGAAGCTGCGCAAGATTTCCAAGATGCTGGATCGCAAGGGGGATAAAGAGGCCCATGTGATCTTTTCGCAGGAACGGTTTCTGCAAAAAGTGGAAATCACCATCAATGCCCACGACCATGCGCTGGCCGGTGCGGGATTGGACGCCGATCTGTTTACCGCTACCTGCGAAGCCGTCGAGAAAATTGAGAAGCAGGTGGTGAAGATGCGTACCAAATGGCGCGACACGCATCGTCATAAGAGTCCCAAAGATGGGACGCTGGCCGTGGCTCCCGAGCCAACCAAGCCCGCGGTCAACGTGAAGGCGAGCAGCCCCCGGAAGCCGGCGGGCGCTAAGGCTGCGGGAACGAAGAACGGCGGCCGCGTTTACAAAGTAGTCCCGGAAGACAGCCGCAAGCCGATGTCCATCGAAGAAGCGATGCTGGAGATGGGCAACTCGCAGGATTATCTCGTATATCGAGATTCCAAGACCAACCGGGTTTCGGTGCTCATGCGCCGCCCGGATGGGCACCTCGATCTAGTCGAAAGCTAGTGCCTAGCCCGAAAGTCCCAGCGCCTCCCCGAGCCAAACCGGCCAGCCTGATCATCATCACAGGTCTTAGCGGATCGGGAAAGGGAACCGTGCTCAAGTCGCTTGAAGACCTCGGCTACTATGCCGTAGATAATCTTCCCATTGACCTGATTCCGAAATTTGCCGAGCTTGCCAAGGATTCTGCCAACGTTCGACGGGCAGCTCTGGTAGTAGATATCCGCGAAGGCGACGCTCTCCGCACATTCCCGAAGATGTACAAGAAACTCCGAGGTCAGGTACCCGCCCGGCTGATCTTTCTCGAAGCCGACGACGCCACCTTGATGCGCCGTTTTAGCGAAACGAGGCGGCCGCATCCGCTTGGTACCCAATTATCCGTAGCGGAGAGCATCGCATCCGAGCGGGAACAGCTCGCGGCCATTCGCGCCCTCGCTGACCTCACCATCAACACCTCGCAATTCAATGTTCATGAGCTGCGCGAAAACATTGCGACCACATTCCAGGGAGAGCGAGATGAGGCGCAGATCCGTATAGACATCACCAGCTTCGGCTACCGTTACGGGGTTCCACCTGACAGCGATCTGGTCTTTGATGTCCGTTTCCTGCCCAATCCCAATTACATCCCGGCGTTCAAGAAGCTGACCGGACGCCACCCCGGCGTGGCCCGGTACATTCGTTCCTTCCCACAAACCGTCGAATTTATGGACCGCATCTCGGACCTGCTCCTCTACCTGCTGCCGCACTACATTCGCGAAGGAAAGAGCTACCTCACCATAGCATTCGGCTGCACCGGAGGACACCATCGCTCAGTGATGATCGCCGGTGAAATCAAAAAACGCCTGGCCCGAGCCGGTTACGAGATCAAAGAATCGCACCGCGATATTCGAAAGACGTAACCCCGACCCCTCTCGCGTAGCGCGCTCACTCCGAGCGCTCACCGCGACAGAACCGTATAACTTTCATCTGCATATTTCTGGGTCCAACCGGAGGGCGCACGGTCGGCAAACACCCGAGGCACAACTACAAACCGGTATGACCCTCGCTCCCAACCGTCGCGTGCTCCCTTCCATGGGGTATCATCACTCACCTGGTAACAGCTCGGCTCAGCACTGTCCGGCAGATATGCTGCCGCACACGCATCGACGCAAAGCACGGCGTCGCCTGCTTTGACCTGCGCGTTAACGAACTCCAAGGCCCGGTACGGCAGCAAAGCCTCGCGAAGATACTTAGGGCCATCGATTTGCCGCAGAAAATACCGAATTTGTGGACCATTCAATTCGTTGATGGCAATTCCGCAAACACTGAAAAGCAAGGCGTAACAGCACGCCGCGAATACTGGCCATCTCACAACGCTTGAAGCCGCTGTCGCCAGTTGCACTGCTTGCCAGGCCGTGAATGC
>JBBRRL010000309.1:0-3932 GCA_038200775.1 Nitrospirales bacterium | reverse complement strand
TCTTGCCGTGTTGAACCGGCTTGTAGACGCCGGCCACACTTTGCTGGTGGTCGAGCACAACATGGATGTGATTAAGACGGCGGACTGGGTGATCGATCTAGGCCCCGAGGGCGGAGACATGGGCGGCGAGGTCGTGGCGATGGGCCCGCCCGAGGAAGTGATGGTGGAACGCGCTTCACACACCGGCCAGGCGCTGAAGTCTTATCTCTAATGCAAGAGAGCGGGTCCTGCCGCCAAGTCACCATGACGTGCTCGCGCTGCGGTAAGAGCAAGCAAGTCGCGCTGCGCTCCGCCACGAGGAAAGGGACGCGTCCACGGAAAAGAGCCCTGCGTCAGGCTCGGGGCGGGTTGGATGGAATGGGCCATCCGGGGCGGGTGGGTGAAAAAGGGTCCCTACCGGCGTCACCCGCTTGTGGATGTAGGATATTTGATTCCAAGAACTAGCAAGGAGATGCTTCAGGATTGATTCAGCATCTCTTTAGCGGTCTCGCGGATCTTAGGCGTGATCGTGGCTCCGCCAAGCATACGCGCGATCTCGTCCACGCGAGTCGCCTTATTCAATGGCACGACGTTGGTCACCGTGCGGCCGCCTTTGATCGCTTTCGACACCGCGAAATGGGATTGCGCCTGAACCGCAATGGGTGCCAAATGCGTAATGCAGAAGACTTGATGGCCGACCCGGCTTAACTGCTTCAGCCGCTTGCCGACGACTTCGGCTACGGCGCCGCCGATGCCGGCGTCCACCTCGTCAAAGACGAGAACCGGCACTTGGTCAAGCGCGGCCAGAGTACTCTTTATTGCGAGCATCACGCGTGACAGCTCTCCGCCTGAGGCGATTCGACTCAAAGGCAGCGGAGGCTCTCCGAGGTTGGCGGAGAAAAGAAACTGCACCTCGTCCAAGCCGGTAGACTGCATCCTGGAATCAGGGTCGCCCTTGGACTGTTCCACCGTGATCCGCACCCGTGCTTGATCCATGTGTAAGGCCTTCAATTCATGCTCGAGCTGCCGCTCGAGATCCCCGGCGGCTTTCACGCGTTTTCGTGACAGCGCCTCCGCCTGTTGGCGGGCGATGGTTGAAATTTCCATCACTTCAGCAGAGAGCCCAGTAAGGTCTGCGTCCAGATTCTCGACCTCGTGAAGTTCCTGCTCAGCTGCACGTCCGCGCCTCATGACCTCCTCCAGGGACCCGCCATATTTCTTTATGAGCCGATGCAGAAGATCCAAACGCGTCTCGATTTTGTCTAATCGCTCAGGATCGAAGTCAAGGCGATCCCGATAGTCCCTCAATCGATGCGCGAGGTCAGTCAACTCCCTGACGACCGCTTCAAAACGCTCCCGATCGGCGACGAGCTCGGTATCAATGGCCGTTATGTCTTTGAAGGGCCCGGCGAGCGCGCGCAATCCCTCCAGCACGGAGGGCTCCTCCTCATCGAGCGGGCCGTAGATCTGCTGAACAAGTTCCGCGAGCCGTCGACCTTCAGACAGCAGCAGACGCTCGCGCTCAAGTTCGCGATCTTCCCCGGAACACAGACAAGCTCCAACAATCTCATCGAGTTGGTGCCGCAAAAAATCTTCGCTCGTCCGCCGCTCTTCTCTCAGTCTTTGTCCATCCTCCAGGCGCTTACGCAGCTCGCGCATCGTTGCAAAGCTAGCGGCATACTCGGTCCGAGCCTCTGTCAGGACGCCAAAGGCATCAAGCAGCTCGAGTTGAACAACGGGTTTGAAGAGAGATTGTTGATCGTGTTGGCCGTGGATGTCGACGAGGAGACCACGCAAGGCCTGCAACACGCCGAGCGATGCCGGATGGCCGTTCACATGTATGCGATGCCGCCCTGATCGAGCCAGAATACGCCGGAGGATGAGCTCCGTTTCCGGCAGGCCAAGCAGGTCCTGAGCCTTCAGCATGGCCACGACTTGGCCATTCACCTGGAGAGTAAAAACTGCGGAGACCTCGGCTTCCTCGGCTCCCGTTCGAATCAGGTCAGCCGAGGCGCGGCCGCCGATGAGAAGATCCAAAGCATCGACCAGGATGGACTTTCCGGCGCCTGTCTCGCCGGTGAGGACGGTGAACCCGTCTGAGAATTCGAGCCCGACCTCCTCAACGATTGCGAAGTTCCGGATGCGGAGCTCGGTCAGCACATGGTTTGCTACGCAGCAGGCGCCAGCAGTCGGTCGATCGCGTCTTTGAGTATCTTTTTGGGGACAGCCCCGACGACCTTATCCACTGCCTGGCCTTCTTTGAAGAAGAGCAGGGTGGGAATGCTCATAATCCCATACCGGCCTGCGACATCGGGATTCTCATCAGTATTGAGCTTCATTACCTTGAGCTTGCCGTTGTACTCCGTAGCAAGCTCGTCGACGATCGGGCCGACCATTTGGCAAGGCCCACACCACACTGCCCAAAAATCCACCAGCACGAGGCCCTGGGCCTTGTCTACTTCCGCGCTCCAAGTCGCGGAACTTACAGGAGTTGCCTTACTCACAATGTTACCTCCGAAGGTTGCCAACGATAACTGATGTACTTGTGGAAATCCTAGCCCAGGCATGAAGACCCTGTCAAATGTCGTCTCTGAGCAGACTTCTTCTTCTTCCTAGCGCAGCTTCTGAATGTCGATGCCCAACCGACTGAACAGGGACCGGTACAAGGCGCTGAATGGCGAATCTGAATATCCGACTCCACCCAACGTCACAACGAAGGCATATTCTGAGGTCTGGCCAGGCCGCTGAATAAAAAAGGCGCCTACGCCCCAGCAGCCGTTCGATCCCACATAATACAAGCCGTAGTTGATTTCCGGAACTACGCCATCGTTCTTGTCATAGTAGCCGCGCGTCACAAAGTAAAAATTGTACGGCAGGGCGACGCCAAGCTGTGCCGCGTAGAAATGAGTGGTCTGTGTCTGCAGCAGCTGATCGTTAAGCGACAGGGGATTGAAAATGTCTCCCCTTACCGGAACGTTCCCCGCACGGGTGAAACGCTCGGAGACCGTAAAGAAATACCGTTTCATAAATTCGAACGTGATATCCGTGTTCACCTGAACGACTGCCGACTCATAATGATTGTAGAAGGTGTCAAAATCCACTGTGATGGGGATCGGCTTGATGGTTCGTAGAATTAATTCTGACCTGAGGTCCGAAAATGGCTTCCCGGTCGGGGAGGATGTCAGGTGCTGGCTCTCAGTTAGCCGAAGATACATGAATTCCACATTCTGAAACGTTTCACCATCAAAAACCTTGGTCGAGAGGCGATTCGTCACGCGATAGGTCACAAGATTTTTTTTGAGCAGACGATCCAGGTCGTTAAAGACCGGGAGGTCTGATTGGCGAGTTGCTGGGAGGTATTCATAGATCAATGCCGGCTCAAGTTTATGGAGGATCGCGGTCGAGTCGTTCGGCTGAAACCGCCGGGTGAGCCGCGTGTCCACGAGGGTGCTGAAGTATGGGGCCTCCCGGGAAATGGACGCGTCTGATGAGATGCGACGGCTGTAATACGTCTCCAGGAATCCGACCAACGGCGTAATCGTGAAGTAGCGCCCCATCGACAGCGGAGTCCACACGCGCGGAAACAGGTCGGCACGACGAGCATCCAAGCCTTCTTGACGATAAAAGCTGTCGACGACGGTCTCGAGCGAGCTGTAGATCGGCAGGCCGCCGAGCCGCACAGGCAAAATGCTATAGCCGATCTCCGGCAAAGTTTGGAGCGTCGTCTTATCTGAGAAGGTCAGATTCTGCGAGTAGCGCGTCAGCCCGTAGAGCACCTGATTGTCCCACCGCCGGGTCAAATACGCCTGCGACTCCTGAAAGACCGCGACTCTCTGCAATACATTTTCGCTTAAGACTGTGAGGTTATTTTTCTGATTGAGATAGTTAATATCGATCCGGCCCTGCAGATCGTCTGAAAACTTGGTAAGATGGCGATAGAACAGATCGAGCCT
>JBBRRL010000308.1:0-3942 GCA_038200775.1 Nitrospirales bacterium | reverse complement strand
CCGAAGATCAGCGCGGCCAGTCCTCCGAGGCTCAACAATCCATAGCTTGCCACTTTGATCTCCAAGATAAACAGCACGATCCCGAGGATGATCAGTAACACACCGGCGTAATTGACCGGCAGAGTCTGAAGCGAATAGAACGCCAGGATGAGGCTGATAGCCCCCACCATACCAGGAAGTATGGCTCCGGGGTTATACAGTTCCGCCAAAAGCCCGATGGTGCCAAGGGTCATGAGGATAAACGCAATGTTGGGATCGCTCAGCGCCTTCAAGGCTTCCAGCCGCCAGCCCATCGGCACATCCTTGAGCTTTGCTCCCTTGGTGTGCAGGATGTTCTTGCCGGCGCCTGTGACCACCGAGCGACCCTCCACCGCATTGAGAAGAGACGGCACGTCGTCTGCGATCAGATCGATCACTTTCAATGCGAGGGCTTCCTTTTCAGTTACGGAAACGCTCTTTCGGACCGCGTCTTCAGCCCACTTTGCGTTGCGACCCCGCTTTTCGGCGATTGATTTGATGTAGGCCGACGCATCATTCTCCACCTTCGCCTTCATGACCGCGTCCATCTCCCCGCCCCCCATCGCTACTGGATGCGCCGCCCCGACATTCGTTCCGGGCGCCATCGCAGCAATGTGCGCGGCATAAAGAATGAAGACTCCCGCCGATGCCGCTCTTCCTCCGCTCGGCGCGACATACACAATAACCGGCACTGATGAAGAGGTGATGTCCTTGATGATCAGCCGCATGGAGGTATCCAATCCACCCGGCGTGTCCAGCTGGATAACGACGGCGGTTGCACCGCCTTCCTGTGCCTGCGAGAGGACAGAATTGATGTATTCCGCGGTGACCGGGTTAATGACGCCTTCAAACGTGGCCAGATACACAAGTCCGGACTCTGGCGCCGAGGTCGCGGGCAAAGGCAGGATTAATAGAGCGAAAAATAACACGGACAAACAGAGGACAGTGGTAAAATACCCTGCCCGGCATCTGTCTGTTTGCATACATTCGCTCAATTCACGGTTATCCTATTCCCCCCTCCATACCCTGTCAAGAAACCGCGGGACGCGTTCAAGTTGTCAGATTAAATCAGGGCCGCATCGCTCGAAGCCCCTCGAGCAGGTGCGTTGCCGATGCGAGATCGTGGGGCTCCGCCGACGCGGGGCCAAACCGAACCTTGCAATACCATTCTGTCAGCGGCTGAACGAAGGGCATAAGATGCTTGCCGTCCCGACCGACGACGCGAGCGAATTCAAGCGGGGTGTTGCTTTCGAGCTTTCTTATCCCGCGTGATTCGAGAAGCTCCAGCATCTGTCGGTACATGCCGGTCGCAGCAGTCTGATTGTCGCTCGCACCCCTTGGCCGACGCCCGGTCCTACGACGGCGCAGGAGGAACGTCGCAATGAGGAACACAACAACAATGCCGCCGGTGATATACACTCGACGAGGGGGGACGAAGACCTCTCCCACCCACTGCTTCACTGATCTCATCCATTGACCAGGCAGTCTCGTCAATGCCCAGAGCTGTTCCCCGAACGTCGCCGCGCGAGCCCGAGCTTCCTGGCTGATAGAGACCTGATCGCGAAAGCTGTACCGTATGATATAGCGATCCCATTGCAGACGGATGGAGTCGACCAACTTTCCGGCATTTGTCAAAAACGGATTGGGAGCCGTCCCAATGACGTTCGGGGTCGGATCAAATGTCATCCATCCCGATAGCGGAAAATACACCTCTACCCACGCATGGGCGTCGCGTTGCCGCACCGTATAATACTGTCCGAAGTCATTCCACTCCCCTGTCAGAAAACCGGTGGCCAGTCGGGCGGGGATTCCGAGGGTCCGAAGCAGGACGACCATTGCGGACGCGTAATGCTCACAATACCCGGTCTTCCTGACAAACAGGAATTCTTCGATGGGACTGCCCTGTATCGAGGTTTCAATGTCGAGACTGTACCGATAATTCTCTTTCAGGTGGCGTTCAACAGCATGGGCCTTGGCGTAGCTGCTCTCAGTTTTCTGCGTCACTCTCTGAGCGAGGGCGTGCACGTCGGGGCTTAAACTCGGCAATTGAAGGTATTGTTCTCTCATAGATTGGGAAACATCGATGGAGGTTCTGTTCCGGTCTCCTGGCTGAAGCACCTCAGGAATCGAGAACACCGTGTACTGAAATCGCGTGGTCGGGGGGAATGATAGAAAGAATCCGCCCATCTCATCTGTCTGAAAGACCGGCAAGGCGCTCTTGACGCGGTGCATGTACGGCAGCCCAAAAAGAACGTTGGTGTCCAGGGCCTCCAGGAGAATCTCCTGCCTGATCGCCGTGGCCCCGGCGGCCGGGATCGCGGTATCCGTGCTGGCCTTCACAAAACCATTCAATGGACGCGTCGGCGAGCGCCGGCGCGTAAAGCGGTTGGACCACGCCCGCCCGTCATACGTGTCATACGCCGCTCCGCGAAAATACAAACGCATGCGGTCGGAAATCGAGCCTGGCTCCTCGGGGAATTCGACACGCATGACCACGGTCGGATCCAGTTTGATGGCTCCAATGACTCCCAAATCCACCTTGTCGGAAAACCCGGAGGTTCGAATCAGGTTCGCGTGGGATTTTTGGAAGTAGCCAATGCCGATGCGCGGGATGACAAAGAATAAGACGACCGTCAGGCACAATGCGCCGGCGGCGACAGCATTCGTGGTCCAGAATAGTCGAACAGTAATCACACGAATCGGCGCCAAGCTCGATCGCGACTTCTCCGATGCGGAGAGTCCCTCGGACCGATCCTCCGCCTCATTACGCAAGTGGTAGAGCAGGAGCACCCAGATCGCGACGAACAGATACGCGAAGAAGATAAGCACATACCATAGGTCTTGTGTTGAAGCCGCGCACGCCAACAGCTCCAGAAGGCTCACGGCATACAGATGCAGAAAATCCTTGCGGCTGCGCAGAGTGAACAGTTTCGTCACCATGAGCACGATGAGAAAGTTGACGGCAGAGGCCAGGACGTCCATGGAGAGAAATATCAAATCCACGATCAGGGCAAGAAAAGCGAACGTGAGAAGGACATCCCAGATTCGGCGCGGGACCTTGTTGAACTTTTCCAGAACGGTGCCCTTTGCCCAGGCCGCCATTGAGGCCGCTGACACCGTCACCGACAGTAAGCCCAGCAAGACCAGGCCTGGAGGCAGGCTCCCCGTAGCCACTAATCCCATGAACCCGATGCCTGCGAGCAGCACCGAGATGAAACGAAAGGTCTGTTCAAACATCGTTTAGGCGTCCAGGATACGCGTGACCCCTTGGCAGGCCGCTCGAAGTTGGTCATCTGCCCAGGGCAGAATGAGGAGAACCAGTTGCCCCGAGGCCGTATCGCCCGAGAGCGTCAAAAAGGAGGAGGGAATCGGCGCTCCGGTGTTCAAAGACACGCGCGAGAGCGCAAGCAATCGCAAGATACGATACAAATGGCCCCGGCCTGTCCCCAAGCGCAACTCTTCGTCTCCAGTCACGAGACGCATTGCGAATCCATGACGCTGGAAATGCGCCGCAAGCGACGCGGTGAGAATGATCGCCCGCTCAAAGTCTTCGCTCGCAGTCAGTGTGAGCGCGCGCATCCCGACCGGTATCTGGCTCGCCAAAGCGAGCGTGACCTGGCGTTGATCTTCAGCTTCGGTTTCCCGGACAACGAGACGAGATTGCCTTGCGGAGGTCTTCCAATGCACGCTTCGCGAATCATCGCCGGCGTGATAATCGCGTAGATTATAGAGCCCGCTTCCCGGCCCTCGCCGGGAAACCTCTCGGTCATGCCCGATGGTTTCAAGAGCGTCAACAATCGCCTGCGGCAAGGGCTTCGGTGCAGGATAGGCCACCATTTCTGCCTCATTTTGGAGAGTCGCGATCTTCACGAAAAGGCCGAAGGGAAAACGTGTTGAAACTTTCGTCGCTTCGACCCGGAACTG
>JBBRRL010000307.1:0-3949 GCA_038200775.1 Nitrospirales bacterium | reverse complement strand
TTTTCATCGGCGCGAATTATTATCTCTGGCAGGGCATGATGCGCAAGCCCGGGGCCGAACGGTATCAGGGATATATCAAATACTTTCTCGCCGGCTTGATTTTAAGTTTTTTGGTCTGGTTTACACCGCACACCTTGATGATGACGCCGGAGGAAGCCAAAGCGATCGGTGGCGCACAGCACCCGGTGATCGGGAATTTCGGAGTCATGTCGGCAAAAAACGGCGCGATCAATCTCATGATCGTGCTATCGGGCCTGAGCTATATCATCTATAAGCGAGCAGACAAGGTTGTCACCGCACGCTGGTCGCCGTTTGGAAACATCATTATCGCTGCGGTCTTTGCGTTGGCGATGCTCAATATCATCGCGCTTGCGATTTACGGTTTTTATCTGCCTGCAAATGTGCGCGTCGGCCTGTCATTGCCGCAATTCTTAAGTACCGTCACCGCCCTGGGAGTGGGCATCGCGGTGAACCAGAGGCTTCTCAAAGGGGCGCGGCCGCTGGGCCCTGTCGTATGGGGAAGAGTCACCGCGCGGGGGCAGGTGACATTATTCGTGTTGGGCATGGCATTCACGTGGGTGATGGGGCTCATGGGTTTTATACGTTCTTCCGGCCGTCTCGGTTGGCACGTCCATGAAATCATGCGGGACGTCTCCCCCTGGTCTTTTACACCAGGACTTGCAGTCGCCGCCGGAATGGTCACGCTGAATATGGTCCTGTTTTGGGTATTACTCGTAGGACTGTTCTGGGTCAGCCGGCGAACTCTTGCAAAGGCGCCGGCACCGGAACGGGTGTGGGTTGCCGCAGCAGGCGGCAAGGACCGCACATTCAGCCCCGCATTGGCTGATGAGGGATTGTTTGAAGACGGATAGCGAAGAAATATTGCGGCGACCGCGGCACCGTGGACAGTGGGCGATCTGGGTCCTCCTTCTCATCGTATGGGGTGTTCTGTGGACCCCGATCGGCGATGCGCAGATGGACGGAAGCGCAGGTGTGGTGCTGCTCGAAGGGTGGTCCAAGGGGGAACCGGACGGCTTTCCTCAGGGCTGGCAGGCGAGCCGAAGCGAAACAATCACGCGACAGGCGTACCAGATTGTGCAGGAAGGAGCCCAGACGTTTCTTAAATGTAAAGGAGTGGACTCGAATGTACGAATCTTTAAGAGGGTAGCCTGGGACCCTAAAGCCTTCCCCGTGATCAGCTGGCAATGGCGGCTTCACGGTCCGTTAGGCGGTACGGAGCCGTTTGCAGCCGTATTTGTCTCCTTAGACCAGGACGTCTTTGGAATTCCGATCAATACGAAGTACAGCTGGAGCCCGAATTTCCCAAAGGGTGCTGTCATCGAGGGCGGGCTCTTTCGTCCCACACAGGTCGTGCTCCGGAGCGGTGCTGACAAGGTAGGGGAATGGATTCAGGAACGAGTGAATGCCTATGAAGACTTTAAGCGCATTCACAAACATGAACCGGCGCCCCAGGCCTGGGGCATCTCGCTCGTGGCCGGAGCCGGAGTCGAGATCGACTTCGGACAGATCTCAGCCTCCCGCCAATAAAATCTCCGAATGACAGTCAGAAGCAGGCCATCCATTGATATGATTTTTGGCGCGGTCGTCTTTGGGATCGTCGGTGCGTCAGTGGGATATTATATAAATACGACCGGCAGTATCTGGGTGGCGGGCACCGTGGGGATCGTGTTGGGACTATGTATCGGTCTCCTAGGAGGCCGCCGCTTTTTTATCAGCATTGTATGCGGGGCGTTACTGGGTGCGGGTCTCTTTGGTTTCGTTTCGGGAAGTGATGCAGTGCCGCTGGGTGCCGGTGTCGGAGGAGCAATGGGCGGCTTTGTAGGCGTGCAGCTGGGTATGCTCATGGATCTGTGGCACCAACACAAAGCGACGCCGTCATCCGAGCCACCTTCTTCAGGAAACTCGCATTCACGATGAAAGACAAATGGTTAATGATCGGCGTCGGGACCACGTTCCTGGCGTTTTTTTTGATGATCATCAGCATGATGATGCTGTCCCGCCACTCCGCAAAGAACAAGGCCTTGCTGTTGGAGATTCCGGCCACGCCGCAAGAGCCGGCGGCAGCGACCGTCAATGACTACACGCTCTACAAGACCATTGTCGGCGATGAAGGCCGCGTCATGGTTGAAATCCCCGAGGGGCCGTTCAAGATGGGAAGCTCCGACGGGGATTATGACGAAGCGCCGGAGCATCAGCTGTATCTGAAGACTTATTACATGGATAAGTATGAGGTCACGCAAGCAGAATATGACCGCTTTATCAAAGCCACGAAGCGTAACAAACCGTTCGTGCCCGTATTTGATGAAGATCCCTCTAAAATCGTCAAGCCTGAATACGCCGCCATGGGCATGTCGTGGTTCGATGCCGCAGCATACTGCCAATGGGCCGGCAAGCGCCTTCCAACCGAAGCGGAATGGGAGAAGGCCGCGAAGGGGGAAGGATCCCGAAAATATCCATGGGGTAACACCATCGGTCCGCAGCATGCGAACCTGGAAGGACCCGAGGACGGATACAAATATTTAGCGCCTCCCGGCAAGTTTGAGGCCGGACGCAGTTTTTACGGGCTCTATGACATGGCCGGCAACATCGCGGAATGGGTAGCCGATACCTACGACGACAGGTATTATGCGAAGAGCCCGTATCGAGATCCGAAGGGCCCTGAAGACGGGCAGAACCGGGTCATACGTGGAGGATCCTGGCGGGAATCGCCGGCCGGTGCCCGGGTTGCAAAGAGGTTCCAAGCGAGAATCTGGCGGACCGATGCCACGATCGGCTTTCGCTGCGCAAAGGACGTCGCTCCATAGACCTTTTCCTCATTGTCCTGAGATGCTAGACAAACGAGTGAAATGGGCATTCTTCATCTTGGCCCTGCTGTTTGCAGGTCTGCCGATTGGCGGCATCATTCTCGATGTTTTACGGCCCAGTGCTGTGGAAGTCGAACCCTCGGCGCAAAGTACACCACGATCGGCGCCTCTGGATTCGTTCAAAGAGGAGATGATTTTTATACCTAAGGGAGTTTTTGTGCGAGGTTATGCCGGAGGCGGCTTCGACGAAAAACCAGAGGCCCAGGTGATGCTCGACGCGTACTGGATTGATCGGTATGAGGTCACGTATGGAAGCTACTTCGCTTTTGTTGACGCCACAGGCCATCGGAAGCCCATCTCGCGCTATGTCAAACATTTTGAAAAATTGAGCGCGCCCGCGCAGCCTGCCGTCTATGTCTCATGGGATGACGCCGATGAGTATTGCCGCAGCCGCGGAGCGCGGCTCCCCACCGAGGCCGAATGGGAAAAAGCCGCACGCGGCACGGAGGGATTTTTATGGCCGTGGGGCAATGAAGATAAGCACGGATGGGCGAATACGGGCAATGCCGATACGGCAGAGTTCACGGCTCCTGTAGGTAGTTTTTCCCATGACCGAAGTCCATTCGGGGTGTACGACATGGATGGAAATGCCATGGAATGGGTGGCTGACTGGTACGAAGAGGACAACTATAAACAGAACCACCCGAATCCCAAGGGACCCGCTGATGGCTTTTATAAAGTGATCCGCGGAGCCTCATGGGGCACTATTGGAACGGAGACCCGGGTCACGATTCGACTTAAAATGATCCCGGATTTTAGAGATACAACGATCGGTTTTCGGTGCGCAAAAAGCGCTGCGGATGGAGGTTTTACCGACAAGAAAAAAGCACTGTAAGACTATAATAAATCAAAATAATATACCAAAAGGAAGACGGCAAGAATTATATTGACAACCATTCCGGCCAAAACTATAATGTCGAACAATCTTGTATCTTTACCCATACTTCGGATACTTCGTGAGTAACATAACCGTCGAGAATGTGTCAAGGTGGTGAGCGGCTCCGTAGGTATATTTCGTTCAAGCTCAACTATTTAAACCGGGAGAGGCATTATGGCTGAAGTCG